>DVEF01000048.1 GCA_015295805.1 Geminocystis sp. M7585_C2015_104
CCCCGCAAATCAAATCTACCCTGGTCTATCATGTCATTATGGACTATCCCGGGGAAAAGCAGTATAACCGTCTCAAACAACAATTTCCCCAAATACTTCCGGTTATGCTCGGCAACGAGATGAAAATCCAATTTGGGGCTTTTTATACGGAAATAGAGGCTAGACAGTGGTCACAGTTTCTAAACAGTCAGGGTCTGGGCAATTATATACTAGTTTCTTACCGTTCCAACCTCCAGTATTGACATTTAAAAAAGAGCTGATATACTTTGTTCATCATACCAGAACTAATTAATGAAGTCACAGGCGTAGTATTGTACCCATTTTCCCGTAATAGCCTACTTCTTTCTGTTAATTAATGAATCCTGTGCAGACTCCTGACCACAATTTCCTCCTGCCATCGGATGGTCATAATCAGCACGAGTCTGGTGGTGGTGGCCACTTTGGAGAGGAAAAATATGCCCCCGTTACGGCATTGAAGGAATTGGTGGCCTGTCTCCAAAGGGAACAAAACAAAATACAGGACTTGCTAAGTTCCCTTAGCTTCGCCTTACGTAGTTTCAACAACCTAAACCAATTCCTGGAATTGACCCCCCTCATGCTGGCTAGGGTGACAGATGCCGATGGCTCTATACTATTGTTGTATCACAAACATTCACACAACCAAGAAGTTCGTCTGGAGCAGGTCTACTGTCACAATAGCACATGGCAGAAGGAAATTAGGCGCCATTTTCAGCGGGCCGTTGAGCACATTAACAACTACATCCACCAAAGTCACACTAGTCCCCACCAATACCCGCCACCAGAGTCTTTCCCCAGTTTTGTAGAAGAACAAATACAACGTCAACTGTCCGGCCTGTTCCCAGTTTACAGTGTCCCTATTATCATCAAGAATGTTGAAAGGGGGAGTTTTTACGTCTTCAGTCAAGACGGGGAATACTGTTGGACACAAACCCGTCGCAAATTGGCTCAACTGGTGGCAGATCAAACCGCAGTGGCCATTGCCAATCATGAACTTACAGAAGAATTACGCTCCAAGGAAAGACAAGACAGAGAATTGGAAATAGCCTCAGAAATCCAACGCCGTCTTTTGCCCAGAAAGTGTCCCAAAATCAAGGGCCTGGAAGTGGCTGCCCGCTGTCAAACTGCCAACAGAGTGGGGGGAGACTATTACGATTTTATCCCCGCCAATTACGACCAGTGGGACGAAACCACCAGTAGCAGTAAGAAGGCCCCCTGTGAACCCTGGAGCATCGTAATTGGTGATGTAATGGGGAAGGGGGTGCCAGCAGGACTCATTATGACCATGACTAGGGGCATGTTGAGGGCAGAAGTTTTAAACCGTCATTCCCCCTCCCGGGTTTTAGAACATTTAAATCGCGTCATGTATGCCGACTTAGAAAATTCCCATCGCTTCGTAACTCTCTTCTACTCCGAATACGATCCACGTACCCACATCTTACGTTACGCCAACGCCGCCCATAACCCCCCCCTCCTGTGGCGAGAGGGAAAAGACGAGATTATCCTCCTAGATACCGAGGGCATGTTGATCGGTCTGGAGCCCAATTCCCACTACCAAGAGGACTGCCTACAACTACAAGCCAATGACACCATCCTCTACTACACCGATGGGATTACAGATGCCGTCAACTCCAAAAATCAACGCTTCGACGAGGACAAACTGATAGAAACCTTCCGTTACGCCTGTGGGCATTTTACCACTGCCGAGGAAATCCTCCAATACCTGTTTGACACCGTTGAACAGTTTATTGGCGTGGGCAACAAAAACAATGATGATATAACCCTCGTGGTAGTACGTTTCAACCCCGATATTTCCCCCAACTGCTACTGCTCCTAATTTATAATCGTTAACAGAACTTAATAAAACTTTAAAAATAAGCCGTTATGAAGACAGTAAGTCCCATCCACCATGTGAAGTCAATCCCAGGACAGTATTGGCAGTGGCGAGGACAAAATGTGTACTATGTGAGGGGGGGAGAAGAAAATAGAAGCAAACCACACCCCCCCCTACTGCTAGTACATGGTTTTGGCGCCTCCACTGACCACTGGCGGAAAAATATCCACCAACTGAAAGAGGACTTTGAAGTCTGGGCCATTGATCTGTTGGGATTCGGACGCTCTGCTAAACCTGCCTGGGATTACAATGGTCAACTGTGGCAGGAACAACTCAGTGATTTTATTACCCAGCTAATCCAACGACCCACAGTCGTGGCGGGAAACTCCCTGGGAGGATATGCCTGCTTGTGTGTTGGTGCCAACCACCCCGACAAGGTAGCCGGTGTAATACTTCTGAATAGTGCTGGTCCTTTCACCGACACCACCCCCCAAAAACCCGGCCTCCGACAAAAAATCACCAGCTGGATTTTCGCTAACCCCTTGGTAACTTATTTGTTATTCCAAAGACTACGAAATAAGAACAACATCCGCAAAACACTAGAAAAAATCTATTTTGACACCAGCGCCATCACCGACCAGCTTGTAGAGGACATTTACCGCCCCTCCTGTGACAAGGGGGCATTTCACGTATTCGCTTCCGTTTTCAAAAACCCCCAAGGGGAAAAGGTGGATCAGTTGCTAAAAAAACTCAAAAGCCCTCTACTAGTTATATGGGGAGATGAAGACCCCTGGATGAAAGTCCAACAAAGGGCCTCTCTTTTCCGTAAATACTACCCTCAACTCACAGAATATCACCTTCAGGCCGGCCACTGTCCCCATGATGAGGCTCCCGAAAAGGTAAACTCCCTTATCAAAACCTGGATAACCCAAACCCTAACCCCTGTCACCCCACCCCCCATTTAACCTCCCCCCACAAAAGGCAAACGGGGGACACCCGCCCCCCGGGAGTCAACAGTTGACAGTTGACAGTTGACGCCCCCATTATAACAAATAAAATGGCCAAGGTGATGGTAATAAGGAGAACCCTCCAGGAATCAGCGCAGAATTAGCGCATCTTTCCCCCCAGTCCCGCGGGATTATTCGTCTCAAAGGCTAATCCAAGCGGCTTTTCTTTTTTCTGGCCATGTGGAAAATGGTGCAGTCTTTGATTTATCCTAGGGTGATGATTGATGGATTTGTAGTAATGCCTAACCATATTCACGGTATTATTGTCCCGCATAATGGGGGACGTCGTGGCGTCAAAACAAAGGCAACGCAACCACTACTCATCCCTCTATACATCCCCCACAACCGGCACAGTCACCGAAGGATTAGGTTGACTGAAAACTCACTCCTCCCCAGTCACCCTCTCCTGGCGAGAAACGTATAATTCCAGACTGAAATCCCTGCCAAGGCTTTGACGTAAGAAGTCCTCCACCAGTCTCACCTGGGCAGGTGTAATCTTATTGTCAGTCTCCATGTTTACCAATACCAACGGGGGTGTCCTCGTCCAAACTACCCTGATTTTCACATTCTGTACCTCTTGTCCTATGGTTACAGTCTCATATAGCAGTTTTCTCCTGATGGCCACCTCAATTTGTTGCTGTTGCAATAATCGGAAAAAGCTGGCCCCCAAGGGGATAACCAAAAGAAGGGTTAGAAACGTAGTCCAACCTAACGCAGGGTTCGCCCTGGTATAACCAGAACACACAAAAACCACCATGCAGGCTAGGACAATGCCCAGTAGATTGGTAAGATACAATAGAAAGGCACCCCAGGCAAAAGAATAATTTCGGGCAGACAGGGAAATCCCTACCACACACAGCGGCGGCATCAACGCCACGGCAATAGCCACACCAGCCATAGTATCTGTTATTCTCTTCCTGATTTTGGCAAAGCCTCCTACCGCCCCCGCACTCAGGGCAATTCCCAAATCCAGAAGGTTTGGCTGGGTGCGGGCAATTATTTCTGAGCCAGGAGAGGGAAGGGAGGCCGCAAAAGCCACAAAGCTGGAAATAAACAAAGATAACACAGTTGCCCCAATCAGAGACACAAGGGCAGTGCGAAACAGTCTTACATCCCCCTCACAAGCGGCAAAGGCCAATCCCCTTAGAGGCAACATTAAGGGCGCCACCACCATTGCCCCTATAATCACTGCCGTACTATTACTGAGGAGACCGAAAGTGGCAATCAGACAGGCGCCGACGGTGCAAATGACAAAATCCCTACTCCAACGAGAATCCTCAAATAAGTCAAAGGCAAGCCGCTCCACTTCCTCTGGTGAGGGAGAGGGGATGATACTGTTTATAAATTTAAAAATCTTTCTAGCCTTTTTCTTTCTCATACCTAACTGTTGTCCTTATTATCGGCTGAGGGGCGGCAAAAACAATCCCCTTATGAAAGACTTAAAATTCCCCCACACGGATTGCCACACCCATTATCACAAACAGTATTGCCAGTATGGTCACATCATCCATATGATTAGGTCAGAGGAACAAGATTCTCTTTGCCTAGCAAGGCGATAATAAAAGAAAGCTACTTTATTCCAAAACCCGTTGTTATATGTATTGCCAGGAATATTAACCCCAGTTTCTTAAATTTGCCTTCAGAATCTTCAATTAAGTCGGTATTTCCCATTTTTACGGCTTCTGGTGACACCGTTTAGGCCAATATGACATGTCCCCCCAATACTGGCTCCCAGAACCTTCTATTGTTTATATTTGGGATGGCAAAACCGAGATGGCAGCCACTGCCAAAAACAGAAGGGCACTAGTGGTTTCTAGGAGGGCAACGTTTTTTATGTCTGTCTGCTGATACCAGTTCAGAAAAAATATTACTACCAAAAGTTTAAGAAATAATACAGAAAAGGCAAGACAGGTAAAAGGTGACAATACTCCCAAATACCAGAGAAAAAAACAATAATAGTGGCCAGAAGGTGATAGACAACGGCTGGCAGAATGGAAGTGGTCCTGGGTTTGCGCAATTTAACGGTGAAGATAGCACTAGCAAAAAACAGGGTATTCAACAGTCACAAACCCCAAACCTGATAGTCCCAATGGCCACTAGTTGCCCCGTAGGCAAAGGGGGTGGACAGACATACGGCGGCAAAGGTAAGAAACTCGTTAAAGATAGACTTTTGTTGCCGAAAATACACTGCCACGGAGTCTATCAAAAAAGCCACAATAGCCAAACCGTGGCCATACTTCCCCCACCAGGGCCATCAGACTGTACACCATCCCCCAGAATAGCAAACGAGCCTTCAGACTACTTCGTTGTTTTATCTGCAAAACCAGGGGGTGTCCAGCCTGAAACGCAAAAAAAAAAAAGCTACCATCAGGGCAATGGTAGTATCCCAATTCCATCTTTGGGCAGCTGCAGCACCCACTAGAAAAGACACCAATAACACCACCTATACCCCATGCTGCGGTGAAAACAGTCCATTACAATCCCTGTGTAACTAGGGTGTGGGAGGGTAAACTGCCACTAAAGAAGGTTTTGGTGGGGAATTGGGTTTGTTTTCCGGCCAGTTAGACCCCTTAGGTATAAACCGCAGTTGGGTGAATTTTTGGCCATCAGTGGTGGGTATAGCAAACTCCCTGATTTCTGCTGCCATATCCTGACGAATCCCATTTTTTTCCCCAGGATGTTGAATGGCCAGGAAAAGGGTTTCCTGCCAGAAACATAAGCCACATATTTCCGTCTCCATCGGGCCAATTCCAAAGGGATAGGCCAGTCCCGCATTTTTTCCTGCCAACGGTATATACCAAATACTGTTGTTACCCATTGCCCCTGTTATATAGGCACTATCTGGTTTATTCAACAAGCCTGTGGGCATATCTGTTACCATCCATAGATTGCCCTGTGGGTCAAATGCTATATTGTCAGGATTAGCAAAACCCATACCACCCATAGCTGGAAAACCACCCGCACCAATAATCTCCCAGGTGAAAGTCAAGGCCCCTGGTTGATTGTCTTTTTCTTTAATCTTCATCAAACAACCATATTCATACACCTGCCCCCTCTCATCGCTGAAAATAGTCTTATCTGGACTACCGTCTTCAGAGGCACTACCGGCAGTAAAGGCAATAATCAGAGACTTGTCAATGGGACTTAATTCTAAATCCTCTGGACGGGCAGTGCAGGTGCCCCCCACCACATTGGCGGCAAAATGGGCATCTATTAAAATCGCCCCCTGTATTTCCTCCTCTGTCTCACCCACGTACAAATCCCCCAGTCGTCGATACTGTCTTTGAAATTTATCCAACTCTTCCTGACGGGTGACGTTGATAATCCCCCCCTCTTGTCTGTCCGGATTGGGTATAGGCAATAATCTCCCTACTAGATTCTCAATGGGAGTCGGATTTATGGGCGTGTCGGCTTTCAGGGGAATCCACTCACCGCTGCCGTCTGGACTCATCTTGGCTACATACAACATCCCTCTTTCTAACAGTCTAGAGTTGGCCTTGTCTTTAGGATTTACTACCTTCCCCTCCGACACAAACTTATACAAATGTCCCCCCGTGCGATCGCACCCTGAATAGACTGCCAGGGGTTGATTCTCCTCTGCCCAAATGGCCACTGCCTCGTGTCGATAACGGCCTAGCCATGTGTGTTTTGTTCCGTAATCGTTAGGATTACTGGGGTCTATTTCTACCATCCACCCATATTTATTGCCAGCCAAACCAAAGGGGTTACCTTGTCCATTAATTCCCTTTACTGGCCCTTTAGAGGGAGGAAAAGAAGTCCCATCCGCCATTACCTCTTCTGGCACCTGGGATTGGAAGTTTTCTTCAGCACTAAAAACCGTGCCCCAGGGAGAAGTGCCCCCCGCACAGTTGGCAAAAGTGCCGATAATTTTCTCCCCCAGGCCGTCGATGTAGCCCAATCCCTCTCTTTTCTTAAACACCGCCACTGCCGGGCCTGTAGCCTTCAGGTAGCGTCCATCTTTCCAACCTGATAACCCCGTCACACGTCTATCCTGCTTGCTGTAGGTCCTTTTCCATCTCCCATTCTCTCGTCTTACTGAGATAACTCCTATACCCTGGTCTATCAGTAATTCTTCAAAAAACCGTTGAAATTTTTCCTTGGCCGGGTCATCATCTGCCATAGCAAAAACATCTATTTCTCCCTGTTTTAGGGATGCTAAAACCTCCATATCCAAGGGTTTTTTTATTACCTCCTCATAGCTTTGTAACCAGGGAGTGGGACTTATGTACTCAAAATTTACCACCAAATAACCCTCATTTTCTTCTGTGGGGATAAAAGCCACATAGTCATTGTTATAACCAAATCTAGAATCCCCCACCCTATCTCCCCAGGTGGCAATCACCTCATATTTAAACCCCTCTGGCAAAACTAAATCGTCTTTTACCCTATAGCTTCTAAACTGTCTTTTTTGCTTTTCAGGTGGTAAATTATCTACTTCAAGAGGTATGGGATATTTCACAGGTTTAAATTGAGAAAAACTAGATTTTTCCACCTTAGCAAGGGAATATTTCCCAGTATTATTTAGGGCCAAATCCGCCAATTTGCCCCCCGCTAAGCCTACTCCCAAAAACAGCAAGAAATTCCGTCTAGTGAATCTCATATTTTGGGCTTTTACTTGATGGCCTATTACACTATCCACATTATAGTGAGCCACTCTGGGAACTGGGGAAATAATTGTTTTTGAAAATGAAATGTTTACCTGGGAGACTGATTTTGGTTATGCTAGGTAGATACATGAAGGTAGTCATAGTCAAGAGAGAGTGAGAAAAACTCAGTAATACTATGCCAACTCTAGTGATTGTGGAATCGCCCACCAAAGCCAAAACTATTCGCAATTTTCTGCCGAAAGACTATATGGTAGAGGCTTCTATGGGGCACGTGCGGGATTTACCCTCCTCCTCGGCGGAGATACCGGAGGAATATAAAAAATACCCTTGGAGTCGTTTGGGGGTGAATGTAGAAAACAATTTTGAGCCCCTTTATGTAATCCCCCAAGGCAAAAAGAAAATAGTCCAACAGTTAGAAAAGGCTTTGGCAAAGGCGGATGAGTTAATTCTGGCAACAGACGAGGATAGAGAAGGGGAAAGTATTAGTTGGCACCTGTTGCAGTTATTAAAACCAAAAGTGCCCACTAAGAGAATGGTATTTCATGAAATCACTCAAGAGGCTATCCAGAAAGCTTTAGCCAACTGTCGGGCAGTGGATGAAAATTTGGTACACGCCCAGGAAACAAGACGTATTTTAGATCGTTTGGTGGGTTATACTCTCTCCCCCCTGTTGTGGAAAAAGATTGCCAAGGGATTGTCTGCCGGCAGGGTACAATCAGTTGCTGTAAGACTGTTGGTGCAAAGGGAAAGGGAAAGAAGAGCTTTTGTTGCAGCCCAGTATTGGGATTTAAAAGCTATCCTGTCTTATGAGGGGGTGGAATTTGAAGCTAAACTGGTGGCCCTAGGGGGCCAAAAACTGGCCACTGGTAGTGATTTTGACCCCAAAACCGGCCAGTTGCTGGCAGGAAAACAGGTAATTGTCCTTAATGAACAACAGGCACAAGAACTCTTACAGAAACTACAAGGAAAAATATGGCAGGTTACGGGGGTAGAAGAAAAACAGATAAAACGCTCCCCCTATCCACCCTTCACTACGTCTACCTTACAACAAGAAGCCAACCGAAAACTGGGGTTTAGCGCCCAGGAAACCATGCGTATTGCCCAGAGTCTGTATGAAAACGGATATATTACATACATGCGTACAGACTCAGTACACCTGTCAGAGGAGGCAATAGCCGCCGCGCGAAGTTGCATACAGCAAATGTATGGTCAAGAGTATCTCAGTCCCACCCCCAGACAATACAAAACGAAATCAAAGGGAGCACAAGAAGCTCATGAGGCAATTCGACCAGCCGGCAGTCGGTTCAGATTGCCACAGGAGACGGGTTTAAAAGACAGGGAATTGGCTCTCTATGAGTTAATCTGGAAGAGGACTATTGCCAGTCAGATGGCGGATGCCCTTCTAAGCCATACTACTGTCCAGATAGGGGTAGAGGATGCCAATTTCCGCGCCAGTGGGAAGACAATTCTCTTTCCCGGCTTTTTCCGTGCCTATGTGGAGGGCTCAGATGACCCTACCGCCGCCTTAGAAAACCAAGAGATAATTCTACCCCCTCTTCGGGTGGGTGTTGGGGTGTCCTGTAATAGTTTAGAAGCGGTAAAACACGAAACCCAACCCCCCCCACGTTATACCGAGGCTACCCTAGTAAAAACTTTAGAACAAGAGGGCATAGGCAGACCTAGCACTTATGCCACTATAATCAGCACTATTGTGGAGAGAGGTTATGCTCAGATTCGTCAGAAGCAACTAATTCCCACTTTTGCTGCCTTTGCCGTCACCAGTCTTCTGGAGGAAAACTTTGAGGAGTTAGTGGACGTCAAATTCACCTCTAATATGGAACAGGCACTAGACGACATTGCGGCGGGGCAAAGGGACTGGTTAGCCTATTTAAAAGAATTCTATCTGGGAGAAAATGGTCTAGCCAAGAAAGTTCAATTGAGGGAGAGTCAAATAGACAGTCAGAAAGCCAAAATAATCCAACTGGACAACCTTAATGCCACCGTCAAGATAGGACAATACGGTGTGTACATAGAAGCCAAACAGGGGGATGAGATTATTAAATCCACTCTACCAGAAGACATCACCCCGGCAGACTTAGATGCCGAGCAGGTGGAAAGGCTGTTAAAACTGAAAAAACAGGGAAATGAGCCTTTGGGCAATGACCCGGACACAGGACTGCCTGTATATTTACTCATAGGTAGCTATGGCCCCTATGTCCAATTGGGAGAGGGGAAAAATGCCAAAACTGCTTCCCTGCCAAAGGGCATTAAACCAGAGGAAGTCACCTTGGAGATGGCCCTAAGCTACCTGAGATTGCCTCGGACTTTGGGGAATCATCCTGAAACCGGTAGGCTCATTCAGGCGGGTATAGGACGATTTGGGCCCTATATAGTCCACGATTTGGGGGCGGAAAAGGATTATAGATCTCTAAAAGAGGGAGATGATGTTTTAACCATCAGCCTGGAGAGAGCATTAGAAATTCTCGCTCAACCTAAAGCCAGTCGGAATAATACTGCTGGAAACAAAAATATTTCGGCTCCCTTGAAGGAGTTGGGACTACACCCCCAGTCCCAACAGCCCATTAATATTTACCAGGGTCCTTATGGAGTATATGTGAAGCACGGAAAGGAGAATGTCAAATTGCCAAAAGGGGAAACAGTAGAAACCATGACCTTGGAAAAGGCTCTAGCTTTGCTGGAAAAGGGCGCTACTAATAAAAACAGCAGCAGAAAGAGTACAAAAAAAGGGAAATTCTCAGGGCAGAACCGGAAAAACCAGTACAGGTAATACAAGCCGCTATGGCAGTACCAGTCTTAAAACTAGGGGGGCAATGGCATTGACTATTTGCACGAAGACCGGACTACCCTCATTGCCATCTTTGGCGTCTGCCTCCTCCCGGGCCTTTACCAGTTGCAGAAAACGGGTGGCAAGGAGATACCCCTCCTGATTTTGCTGGGATTGGAACAAGCTCTGGGCTTTTTCCGCATCTTTCAAGGCCCCTTGGATTTGCCCATAACGAGACTTCACCACCGCCCTGGCTAGATAGGCATGGGCTAGGGTTGGCTCTAGGCTGATTGCCTGAGAGTAGAAGTTGGCCGCCCCCACAAAGTTGCCCCTCCTGTCTTCTAACACCCCCCAAAGATAAAACTGCTGGGCTGAGGCCACACTACTGGGGAGTCCCACCACCCCCTGGACATTAGCTTTGCTCAGGTCCACTTTCTCCAGGTATGCCCCCACCAGGTATGCGCCCCGCAAATCTGTGTTATCTAATGTAGCATTAGATAAATTAGCCCCATTCAGATTGGCCCCATGAAGGGAGGCATTGCTAAGGTCAGCACCACTCAGGTCAGCACCGGCCAGGTTAGCCCGAGAAAGGTTGGCACCCCTAAGCGCCGCGCCCCTCAAATCCGCATCCCTTAAGTCCGTCATCACTAAACCGGCACCCCTCAGGTCACACCCGGGACACCGTCTAGTCTGCAACAGTTGGGAGATGTGAGCCAGATTTTCTCCCCAGGCCGCGGTGGCCATCACGGTGGTGAAGACGGGAGCCCCCAAAAATTGTAGTAAGTTTGTCTTCATTTGTAACTAGAAACGCTTTTTATTCTTCATAGTTATTCATTGTAGTCACAGGCTACCCGAAAACCAATGAGTTTGCCCTTGAACTCCGGCAAAGCCAACAGTCGCACCCCGGAACGACAATAATAGGCTGTATCATCCCAAGAACCTCCCCTTATTACCCGGGGCAGTTCCCCCTCCTCTTCCTCATCTTCCAGCCAGGCACTGCCGTCAGTGGGAGCCCCCTCGTAATTTTCATGCCAGTGATCTAAACACCACTCCCAAACATTACCATGCATGTCATATAGTCCGAAATGGTTAGCCGGAAAACTTCCTACCTCTGTGGTTTCTTGTCGCCACTTGCCTGTGCCCCCCACGCCGTAACCATAACTGGCCTTGTAATTGGCCAATTCGGAAGTGATGGTGCCCCCGAAACAGAAGGATTCAGTAGTACCTGCTCTACAAGCGTACTCCCATTCAGCCTCTGTGGGGAGACGAAAATTTCTCCCCGTCATCTGTGATAGACGACTACAGAATTCCATGGCCTCGTACCAGGACACATTTTCCACGGGACGATTGTCTCCCCGAAAAAAAGACGGATTTGTGCCCATCACTGCCATGTATTGACTCTGGGTGACGGGGTATTGGCCTAAAAGGAAAGTTCTAATCTGAACAATATGTTGAGGACCCTCATCTGGACTACGCCCGATTTCCCCTGAAGGCGTGCCCATGAGAAAACTGCCCCCCACAATTCTGACTAAAGGCAGGGACACCCCATTGGACAAGGGCACCTCAATACAATCTGCCACCCTTTTCTCCCGCTGCAGGACAATAGTGGTGGCATTTTCTATCCTGACGGTGACAACCTCAAATTCACGGCTTTTCATACAGGGGGCGACTTTTTCCTCCAATTAACTAATTGTAACTCCAAAGAACAAAAAAAACCTGCAGGTCAATGGTTGTCTATAATGGTTATAGAGGCAAAGCGGGGGATTAACGAGCCAGTCTAATGGTGCCAGAAACCACAGACTCCCCCTAATCCTGTGTTAAAATCAGCAGTAAGAAGTGGCTGGAGTGAGTAAGGATATATGTTTGAACGCTTCACGGAAAAAGCGATAAAGGTCATAATGCTAGCCCAGGAGGAGGCGCGCCGTCTGGGGCATAACTTTGTTGGCACTGAGCAAATTCTCCTGGGTTTGATCGGGGAAGGTACTGGCATCGCCGCTAAGGTGCTTAAGTCTATGGGGGTTAACCTCAAGGATGCTCGCATCGAAGTAGAAAAAATCATTGGGCGGGGTTCCGGTTTTGTGGCCGTGGAAATCCCCTTTACTCCCAGGGCAAAAAGGGTATTGGAATTGTCTTTGGAAGAAGCTCGTCAACTGGGTCATAACTATATCGGTACTGAACACCTCTTGCTCGGTTTGATTCGTGAAGGAGAAGGGGTTGCTGCTAGAGTGTTGGAAAACCTAGGTGTGGACTTGGCCAAGGTGCGCACCCAAGTCATTCGCATGCTAGGTGAAACAGAAAGCACCCCCATTGGGGTTGGTGGCTCCAGTCGTTCCAATAAAACCCCCACTCTGGACGAGTTTGGCTGCAACCTAACTCAATTGGCTCTGGAGGGTAAATTAGATCCCGTCGTTGGGCGTCAGAAGGAAATCGAACGGGTAATCCAAATCCTGGGACGTCGTACTAAGAATAACCCCGTCTTGATAGGCGAGCCCGGCGTGGGTAAAACTGCTATTGCCGAGGGCCTGGCACAGAGAATTGCTAACAAAGACGTTCCCGAACTGCTGGAAGACAAACGGGTTGTTACTCTAGACATTGGCTTGTTGGTGGCCGGCACCAAATACCGTGGCGAATTTGAAGAGCGTCTCAAGAAGATCATGGACGAGATTCGCCAGGCGGGGAATGTAATACTAGTAATAGATGAAGTACATACCCTGATAGGTGCTGGTGCCGCTGAGGGAGCCATCGATGCGGCTAACATTCTCAAGCCAGCCCTGGCCAGAGGGGAATTACAGTGCATCGGGGCCACCACGCTGGATGAGTACCGCAAACACATAGAAAGAGATGCGGCCTTGGCCCGTCGTTTCCAACCGGTAATGGTAGGAGAACCCACCGTAGAGGAAACCATTGAGATTCTCTTCGGTTTGCGGGAGCGTTACGAGCAACACCACAAACTCAAAATCACCGACGAGGCCTTGGTAGCCGCAGCTAAACTGTCCGATCGTTATATCAGTGACCGCTACCTGCCCGACAAGGCTATTGACCTCATTGATGAAGCGGGCTCTAGGGTGCGTCTGCTCAATTCTCAATTGCCCCCAGAAGCTAAAGAGTTAGACCAAGAATTGAGAAGGGTTCTCAAAGAAAAGGACGAGGCGGTAAGGGCTCAAGACTTCGATCGGGCAGGGGCTCTCAGGGATCGAGAAATGGAAATCAAGGCTCAAATTCGCGCTTTGGCAGAACAGAAGAAGAGAAGTGCCTCTGCCAATGACATGCCTGTGGTAACAGAAGAGGACATTGCCCACATCGTCGCCTCCTGGACGGGGGTGCCGGTACAAAAACTCACCGAGTCCGAGGCCGATAAGCTGCTACACATGGAGGAAACCCTCCATAAGCGGATTATTGGTCAGGAGGACGCTGTCAAGGCCGTTGCCCGTGCCATCCGCCGTGCCCGTGTCGGCCTGAAAAATCCCAATCGTCCCATCGCCTCCTTCATCTTCTCCGGACCTACCGGCGTTGGTAAGACCGAGTTGACAAAGGCCCTGGCTGACTACCTGTTCGGCTCCGAGGAGGCCATGATTCGTCTGGATATGTCTGAATACATGGAACGTCATACGGTTTCTAAATTGATTGGCTCTCCTCCGGGCTATGTGGGTTACAATGAGGGGGGACAACTCACCGAGGCTGTGCGTCGTCGTCCATACAGCGTAGTCCTGTTTGACGAGATCGAGAAGGCACACCCTGACGTCTTCAACATCCTCCTCCAAATCCTTGAAGACGGCCGTCTCACTGATTCCAAAGGTCGTACTGTAGATTTCAAGAATACTTTGATAATAATGACCTCCAATATAGGCTCTAAGGTAATCGAAAAAGGAGGTGGCGGTTTAGGGTTTGAGTTGGAGGAGAACAAGACAGAGGCGCAATACAACCGTATCCGTTCCCTGGTACACGAAGAGTTGAAAAACTACTTCCGTCCGGAATTCCTCAACCGGGTAGATGAAATTATCGTATTCCGTCAACTCACTAAAGACGAGGTTAAACAGATTGCCGACTTGCTGTTGAAGGAGGTATTCTCCCGTCTTACCGAACAGAATATCCACCTGCAAGTCACCGACAAGTTCAAGGAACGTATAATCGAAGAGGGTTACAATCCTTCTTATGGGGCTCGTCCTTTGCGTCGAGCTATCATGAGACTATTAGAGGACGTGTTAGCAGAGGAAATCCTCTCCAACCGGATTCAAGAGGGAGATTCTGCCATTGTAGACGTTGACGAGAATGGCCAAGTAGTCATCCGGAAAGAGGAAAAAGACAATCCTATGCTGCTGAAGTCTGCCAACTAGTCTTCTAACTAGTCTTCCCCTTTTTTCCTTCTGGCGGCCATAGACTCCTCCCTCAGGGGGGATTTTTTATTTTCTCCTTCCCCAGTCCTGAGCTAACATTAAAGTATTCCCCAGTGAACTGAAGTGCGATTGTATTCCATGACTGACATAGTTTATCCTACCTCCCCAAAAGGGGAAAATATCTCCTTGAAACGGATTAGATGGTGGTTAGAAAGGCTAGTCATTGCCACTTGGCTTTTATTGGGTGTAGGCGCTGCCACCAGGGTAATGAATGCCGGTTTGGCCTGTCCTGACTGGCCTTTGTGTTACGGCAAGTTACTTCCCACAGTGATGAATTTACAGATTTTTTTGGAGTGGTTTCATCGTCTAGATGCTGCTTTGGTGGGTGTGAGTACCATAGGACTAGTAATAGCCAGTTGGTGGCATCGGCCAATTCTTCCCCCTTGGTTACCCTGGGCAGTTATTTTTGCCCTTTTCCTGGTTGTTTTTCAGGTCATTCTAGGGGGTTTGACGGTGATTGAGTTGTTGAGATTTGATATAGTGCAGGCTCATTTAGCCGTTGCCTTTCTCTTTTTCGGCACCTTGGTAGGCATTAGTTGTATGTTAGCGGAATACCGGGGCAATGGCACTGTGGGGCGTCTTCCTTTAATCAGTGTTATTGCCACCGTTTTGGTATATATCCAGTGTCTGCTGGGGGGATTAGTGGCGTCCAGGTGGGCATTACACCAGTGTTTTTATGGCAGACAACTTTGTGGGGTGATGAATAGTCATATTGTCGGCATTTTCCCCGCCACTATTGCCACTGTTATTTTGGTTGTCTGGGCCAGTAAAACCCCCGCCTTAACCCCTAAACTGCGTCACCTGTCCCTATATATTGTTCTCACCCTAGTGCTTCAGATTTTACTGGGTTTAGCCACTTTTCATTTCCGATTACAGGTACAACCCCTTACTGTTGCTCATCATGTCACCGGTGCTGCCCTTTTTGGTCTTCTCATTGCCTTTACCGTCTTTTCCTACAGGGATAAGTTTTCTGTAATTATTAATTGACCCGGGTTATCCCCATATGACCTTTTTTTGACTCTAAAATAATCAATTTGTCGCTATTTTTGGGTTTAAGGAGCCATAATATTTACAGTTTTTCGTATTTATTTTTCCGGTATTTAGGGGCAAAAATAATGATTAACATAAGCCTTTCGAGTAATTGGCATTTCTGGCGGACAGTTAAGAATTACTACCTATTAACCAAGCCAAGGATAATTCCATTACTTTTAATTACAACTGTAGCGGCAATGTTTATGGCCGGAAAAGGGAAGGTAGACTGGTTTACTATGGTGACGACGTTAACGGGGGGTAGTTTAGCGGCTGCGGCGGCCCAAACCTTCAATTGTGTGTATGATAAAGACATAGATAGTAATATGAAACGCACACGTAGTCGCCCCATTCCCTCCGGAGAAATAGCTTCTGGGCACGCTATTATTTTTGGTGTGACACTTGCCCTCTTGTCTTTTACTATTTTGGCGGTGGGTGTGAACTTGTTGGCGGCTTTATTAGCCATGACGGGTATTGTTTTTTACTTGTTGGTTTACACTCACTGGCTGAAACGCCATACCAGTCAGAATATTGTAATTGGTGGCGCGGCTGGTGCCATTCCCCCATTGGTGGGTTGGGCCGCTGTTAGGGGGGATTTGAGTATTACTGCTTGGGCTTTGTTTTTGCTAGTATTTTTGTGGACTCCTCCTCATTTTTGGAGTTTAGCCTTGCTTATTGCGAGGGATTATGAGGAGGTAGGTGTTCCCATGTTGCCAGTGGTGATGGGAATCGAGTCCACCGTTGGACACATTTGGATTTATACTCTTATTACTGTTGTTTTCAGTTTTGTCTTTGTTTATCCCCTGCATTCTGCCGGTTTAATTTATTCGGGTTTTGCTCTTGTTTTGGGTTGTCTTTTTCTTTTTTTGGCCTGGAATCTTTTACAAAAACCCTATAGCATGCAAGCTGCTAGGTCCATGTTTAAGTATTCTATTGTCTACCTGATGTTATTGTCTTTGGGCATAGTTATCGACAGTATTTTCCCCCTTTAATACCCACCTAGTGTTATTGTCCTTAGCTCCAGTTACCGACAGCCTTTTTCCCTTTAATATTCCCCTTTGTTTAGGGCCCTCCGGTAGTGGTTATATTTGCAATTGCTCCTCGGCTTTTTTTTAATCTTTCTCAAGGTATTTTATTCACTCCAGACGACTGAAACTTCTGGAAAGAAAATTTTGTAGCCTTTTTGTAAAAAGAGTTCGTTTCAGGCCAAATAGGAGCGTTTTTAAAATTTTGATTGTTAATGGGGGTTAATAGCTATTATCTAGGAGGAAATAGGGAGGGTAAATTGGAAAATTTGGAGAGATAATTGGGTTATATAGGGGATAAATTTAAAACTGCCAAGGAAATAAAATTGGGCTTGTATGGTGGTTTTTAAGGTTATAATATTTCAGGGAGGATAGGATTTTTAGCCATGAGTGGAGATAGGATAGCTATAATAATTCCAGACTTGTCGGGATATGGGACTACAAGGGCTTATATAATAGGAGAGGGACTAAAAAGACTGGGTTTTCGGGTAAAGTTGTACGGTTTTTTGTTTGGGAGGGAGATTTATCCAATTCCCCCTTATGGTTTGCCTGTTACTTATTTTTATGGAAAACCTCTTCCCTCCTTGATAAAAACTATGTGGGATTTGACGGGAGAAATAGATGGGGATGTTATCTATGTGATTAAACCACAAATGACTAGTTTTGGGGTAGGCTATTTGAAGGCATGGCGGGAGAGAAAACCTATTATTTTAGATTTGGATGATTGGGAGATGGCAGAATGGGGTGGTGACGAGTGGCGATTTAGTTTTCAGGGGGATTTGCGCAAGCCGGGACACCCTATTTATGTTAAATTCTTGGAGAGAATATTGGACAAGGTGAATGCCATCACTGTTAGTAGTCGCTTTCTACAATATCGTTATGGGGGCACATATTTACCCAGTGTAAGAGATACAGACGTCTTTAATCCTAGCAATTATGACAGTGAAAAATTGAGACAGGAAAATGGCCTATCCAATTATAAATTATTGATGTTCACAGGCACAGCCAAGCCGACTCAGGGAATTGAAGACATCTTAACTGCCTTAGATATTTTAAACAATCCGCAATTAAAATTGGTATTGGTGGGGGGTAATTGTTACCATGAATCCTACTATCAACAGTTGTGGGAAAGATGGGGTAGATGGTTGGTGACAATAAAACCCCAGGCTTTTGACGAAATGGCAAGGGTGATTTCCCTCAGCCATATTATAGTCTTCACTCCCCATGATCTTATCACTAACCAGGCGAA
>DVEF01000049.1 GCA_015295805.1 Geminocystis sp. M7585_C2015_104
AAAAATTTAGCAATAATTAAAGAAGGGAGTTTGGGGTAATAGGGGGGAGGAAGGGGGTAGCAATTGAATTTGATTCTTATTAAGGGGGAGAAGAAACAAGGTAAGGGAGAGGGGGGATACTGTGGCCTTGTTTTCAGAGGCCGATAGTTGTATTTAAAAGAGTTTATGGTAGGCAAAAAGCCTAGTAAGACATAAAACCAGCACCACCTGTCTAAGGCTAAGACAAGGGGGTGAAAGAGGGAGATTTGTTAAGAAATGTAAAGAAAATGTTATTACACCATAGAGGATTATTAGAATAAAAGGCGCCTGCTAATAAAAGACTTCTAAAGGCGAAGAGCAACTGGAATATCAAAAAGTGGCGGGTTGCCATATTTTGAAGAAGAGAAGTAGAAAAGAGAGAATACAAAAGGCCATGTAGCCGAGGAGGGGCAAGTCTACTGTTTTTTTAGTCCCCACCCGGAAAGAATAATGGGAGTCCAAAAATAGAATATAATAAGGGTAACTAGGGAAGTAAGGGTAAAAACAGAGACTATTCCTACTCCCCATCTCCATCCCCCATAACACATCGTTATACCCGTTCCCAGTCATGTTATCATGTCGAAAGGGAATGATGAATTATAGACCCAATGAGGATGAGGGGCATGAGGGAGTGGGTTTTTGCCTGTGTCTTTTTATCTGGTGGTTGTTGACTTACTCTGATGGATACCTAGTATGTATCCCTCCTGGAAGCTATTTACCTCCCCTTGAATTATATTAAAAACCACACCCATAACAGGTTATATACACCCCACCCCCGAGTTGTTCAGTCTGTCTTTCTCAAAACCGGCTTTTATACCCCTCAAACTAGCCGCCGTGTATTTCGTGTATCCCCCACAAGTCACCCACCCACCTAAGACAGATAATACTCAGAATAGACGCCTGTTGCCATTGTAAATGATCTGGTTGGGAATAGATCCGGGACTGGCCATTACCGGTTGGGCCATTCTGAAAGAAAGAGAAGGAGACACACCTCTACTAGTAGACTATGGTATCATCGAGACGAAGGAATGTCTACCCACTGGGGCGCGTCTGAAGGAAATTGAGGAAGACATAACGGCCATTGTTAGGGAATTCAAGCCCAGTCATGTGGTGGTGGAGATGCCTTTTTTCCACAGCCAGGTGAAAGCTGCCGGCGGCGTCTTACAGGCTTTGGGGGTAATTCATCTAGTGTGTTACCGGGAGGCAAGGCTAATCCCCATTTTCCTCCACCAGGCCAGTTGGAAAGCTAATTTAGGCAATGGACATGCAAACAAAAAACAAGTAGCTATGATTCTACAACAGATTTTCTCTCTCCCCCACCTCCCCATCGATGACAGTCTAGACGCCATTGGTATTGCCTACGCGGGTATTTGTGGTGTCAGAAACAATATCCGGTAAGAATATCCCCCAGGGGATAAACCCCCCCGCCGGTTGACTACTTCTCGCCGTTAGACCGTTAAAGCAAAGTAAAGACTGGACTTTTCCCGTCAAACCCCAAGGTTTAGCCTTCTTAAATCAAGTCGGCTTATACAATAGCTATACCCTAGCACATCTGAAACAAGACGTCAACCGTCGCCTTTGTCTTTCCCCCATTCCCACCATCTAATGAGACTTAAACAATTAGGCCGAACAATAGCTATAGCCTTTATCTGTTAAAGTGGAATAGACAATAGAAACACACTAGCATTGCCTTCATCTTTTCTTCGTTAAGTTAAATTGCCACTTTGATTGCCACAATCCCTTGATTGCCACTAAGTTAAACCTCCATTTGTATTATATCAGTTTTAAAACCGTTTCCAAAGTGTTGGTAAGATTTATAATGCTATAATGTTGTAGACAGCGTTGGCGGGCTAATTCTCCTCTTTGTAATGCCAAGTCGTAATTAGCAAAAATCTCGTTGACGGCGTTGGCAATGGCTTCTGGGGATTGGGGAGATACTAAAAAACCAGTTTCCCTCAGGATTGCTGGCGTCTCCCCCACCGCAGATGCCAATACCGGTTTTGCCATCGCCATTGCCTCAATGACTTCCAAGGGGCATTTCGCCTGGTTAGTGATAAGATCATGGGGAGTGAAGACTATAATATGGCTGAGGGAAATCACCCTTGCCATTTCGTCAAAAGCCTGGGGTTTTATTGTCACCAACCATCTA
>DVEF01000050.1 GCA_015295805.1 Geminocystis sp. M7585_C2015_104
GCCATTGCCTCAATGACTTCCAAGGGGCATTTCGCCTGGTTAGTGATAAGATCATGGGGAGTGAAGACTATAATATGGCTGAGGGAAATCACCCTTGCCATTTCGTCAAAAGCCTGGGGTTTTATTGTCACCAACCATCTACCCCATCTTTCCCACAACTGTTGACAGTAGGATTCATGGTAACAATTACCCTCCACCAAGACCAATTTTAATTGCGGATTGTTTAAAATATCTAAGGCAGTTAATCGGAAATACTCGGTTTTGGGGATAAATAAAATATAATAACTACAGCCACACCTACACCGGAGTATAGTATACTGTCATTGTTCACATCCCACTAGTCCAGCTACTATTGTAGGCTTTGTTGGAAGACAAGATGGGATTACTATTACGATAACAGAATACCCCTAGCGGGAGAAGGGAGATAAAAGAAAGAATTACTAACATGACATAATCCTTTTACCAGAGGGAGAAAGACGAGTATATACACCCCCTTGAAACAATCCCCTTCTTTACCAAAAGAAAGAAGAAAAAATAAAGAGAGAATAAATTAGCCGCGGAGAATACCTTTGCCAATAGGGAAAAACCAATATAAACTGCTACTACTGCTATACAGTCATCTTGCCGATAAGGGAAATACAAATACATACCCTGCCGTGAAATAACTCCTTTGCCAAAGGGGAGAAGACAAGAAATAGAGTTATAACCTTGACAAAGTATCTTTGTCGACAGGGGAAAGACAAAAAACAAAAAGGAGAGAATGTAATTGCTGCTTGCTACAAAACCCCCCGTCACTGCCGAGGGGAATTCCGAGGTAGAAAGACAATATACAACCCCCCTTTTTAGACAATCTACCCCTCCATAACTGCAATAATAGCTGTAACTATTTGTGTAGTTAATTAAGCCACAGAGGCAAGAAAAACATGGAATTATCCCCTTATCCACAAAGGCGAGACGAGTAAAATTGCTTTTGTGAAATAATCTATTACTTTTCAACAACAATACAGAAGGGAAGTTACTACTGTTAAAAAATTTCTTTGGCAACAACAAGACAAAAAGGAAATTTCCAACATTAGACAATCTTCTCATATATAACCACAAGATAAATCGCTTCAGACATAGCCTCCTCATTTCATTTACGGCAGGAATACAGACGAAAAACACCTCCCAAAAAACAATACACCCCCCGAAAACTACAAGACAAAAAGTCATATTACAAATAGCCTTCCCCTCCCATCATATGCCACC
>DVEF01000051.1 GCA_015295805.1 Geminocystis sp. M7585_C2015_104
CATACTCTGCCCCTAAATCCTACCCTCCCATGGCAAAACAGGCCATTATTATAAACGACAGCAACAACCCGGGCGACAATAGGGCTATTAGTAGTAGGAATTCATTTGCCGTCATTTTTTTTGTCCCTTTTTTTCAAAACCACCTCATTGTAAAACATTTTTTAAACCCTGTCTCAGATAATAATCTATGTTACAATGATAAATATAATCACTTGAAGTGTGGTGTAGAGTCATATGGCACAGTTGAATGAGGTTTTCGCGGGACTTTTTTTGTGGTTGACGGTGGTTTTATTATTGCTTCTTTTGCTCAACAAAGATGGGCACCCGGCCAAGGGAAAAATAAAAGAACAAGAGGATGAGAAACTGCTTTTACATCAAAAAGTACAGGAACTGGAAAGAGAAATAGCTGAAAAAACAGAACAACTTAATTTCGCTCAGGATAAAATTAGCGTCCTTGAGCAAAAACTATTAGAAAACGAACAACAAATAATGCAACTTAGAGAACAATCCGAGAGAAGCAAAAGAGAATATCAGGCTAGGATTAAACACCTAGAAGCCAAATTAGAAGGAGCAAAACGACAAATATTGTCCATAGAAGAAGAATTTAAAAACCCAGTGGAAGAACTATAAAAAATGCCACGGCAAAGGTTAAAAAGACAAGTAACAAGATAAAAATGTCACAAAATAAAGCCAAGGCAACAGGGGGGGGAATAAAGTGGGAAATAGGTTTAGTAAATAATATTAAACAACAGGACCAGCAGCTCCCCCCTCCCCCTTGTCAGGGGATTGTATTAGGAAGGAATCCCCAGCAGTCAAAGGGCAGCCAGGGTTCAATTTTTGTTCTTATCTCTTTGCCGGGGAAGGTTTCCTCCCTTCTGGCAGTCACAAGACTAGGCTTCAATTTGCCTGAGGTAGATGTTTTTACGCCCGAGGATAACCTCGAACTCATCCCCCGGTTTTAGGCCCATCTTTTCAGTGTAGGCCCTGCCAATGGAGAGATTACCATTCGATTGGACATTGATACGATAATTGGCAGTGCGGCCTCTTTTTTTCTGGGTTACGGGTTGGTTATTATCTAAAGTTATTCCTTCTGCCTCCATCAGGGCATTAAGGAACTTGACCATATTCACCCGCTTATGCCCCTTCTTGGTTATAGTATAATAGCCACATTCAATGGCTTTTTCTTCCCGGGGCATGTTGCCCAGTTTTTTGACTTTTTTTAGTAGCTCTTTTCCTGTTAATGGTTGTGGTTTTTTATCAGACATTTACTTATTATTCTCTTCAGTTATTAAAAGTGTATATTGACCAGATATAGAAATACAGTTTATCAGTTTTGGTCATCAACTATAATATACTAAAACCGGAAAATTTAATACCTTTTTTTCCCGTATAAACCTAATCCCCTTTATTCGGGAATTGACCAGTACCGATGAAACTGACAACCCAAAGCTATTATGCAGTTAAAGCCCTGTTGTACCTGACTTGTCACCGAGATATGCCGGCGGTATCCGTCAACACCATAGCCCAACGACAAAATCTACCAGCGCCCTACCTGGAAAAAATTCTGCTGAAAATTCGTCGTGCCGGCCTAATTAAGTCTGTAAGAGGGGCACAGGGGGGCTACCAATTAGCAGTAGCCCCAGAAAAGATTTCCCTTGGCGCTATCCTGGCGGCAGTGGGAGACAGTATTGACCCCTTGCCACCGGCGGAATATGATAATAATTCTCCGGAGGATTGGGTAACGGCTTCCGTGTGGAGAAGACTAAACCGCAAATTGAAGGAGGCAGTATTTGAAATATCTCTGGCAGATTTGTACTATGATGCCCGTAGTCGTCAAGCGGATTTGGGTGGCGGTAACAATTTTATTGTTTAGTCTCCCCCTTCCCTCCCAGGCATCCCCATCAATAACTGTTTCTACCTGTTTTGATGGCAAAAATTTCCTCGACTCCTTGACAAAAAACCTGCCCCACTATGCCAACAGAATCATTCAAACAACCCGCAGTAAATACTCCCTGCCCGTCTATGTTATCACTGCTGGCAAAATCGACACCACTGCCCTCCCTCTCAATCCCACTCCCTTCTTCAATCTAGACAATACCCCCAGTGACGGCAACATAGCACAAGTTTTCATAACCACCCTAGAAAGACAATACCCCAACCCCAATAGGGTGGTAGAAACCCAAAACTTCCACTGGCTGCTCTTGACAGCCACGCCCCAAGGATGGACACTAGTAAAGGCTCTTACTCGCTTGGGCTATCCCCATCAAGATGGATTTCTCCTCTCTCCCCCTCGCGACTCCACTAATGGTATCATTGGCCAGGCAGTCCAACGATGGTTGAGGGATTGTCAGTTTCCGCAAAATGTGAACAAACTTTAACTAACATCAACAATTGTTGCAAGTAGGGCCATTTTTCTGACAGCTCCCGGGAGGATGTTATATATTAGAGTCAGGTGCAAGGGAAAGGGGCCATAGGAGAGGCTCCGGAAAAGGAAAGAGGCGATTAGGGCATTGCACCGTCGGCTCTAGTCCCGGCGCTCGGAACCCCGGCATCCCAGGACGAACCCGAAGAGGAACCTGTTAGGGTGAGGCCGGTGGTGTGGCGACAAGGGGGGCTTGTAGGAGAAGACTCAGTTCGGGGTGGTGAACCCGCGCTTTGCAGGGCCCTTTGAGTCTGAGAGAAGGAGAGTGGAAAGGGAAGGAAGAGAGAGTGGAGGCGTCCTCCCGTCTCGTGCCCCCTGGTGTAGCCGGCACCGGCGTTAGGCAAGGGGGTCACCGCCCCGGGGGCTGTGGGGAGGCCGGGCGCATTGTGGTGAACCCTTAGTTCAGCTAGTGGGTCTCTCTTTCTGACGTTTCTTTGGTCGAGTTAGTCTGTAGTCTGGAGCCCGTAGTCTAGTAAGTTAGTTTGTTAGTTAGTTTCTGAAATTAGTTTTTGGAGGAAAATCTAAGAGGGCGCACAGTCGCAGGTGCGTGTTGCCCTTTGTGCCCGCCTAGGTGTCCATGGCGGGCTTGCTTGTTAATATCTAATCCCGCCCCCACCCCAGCCCCACTCCGGGGGAAGCCCGCAGGGGAGAGGAGGCGGGGGGATGGCCTTACTAGTTTTTGTATTTCTGTTGTTGTTGCCAGAGGTGGAAATAACGCCCCCGTAAAGCCATCAATTCCTCATGGGTGCCTTTCTCGGCAATGATGCCGTTGTGCATCAGGATGATGAGATCAGCGTTTCTAACAGTGGCTAGACGGTGGGTGATGAAGAGTACAGTACGCCCTTTGAAGAAGTGAATCAGGTTTTGGCAAACTTGTGCTTCGGTGTTGTAGTCAAGGGCACTAGTGGCCTCGTCAAGGATGAGCAGGCGCGGATTTTGTAGGACTGAACGGGCGATAGCAATTCTCTGCCGTTGGCCACCAGAAAGGGCTGCCCCCCTCTCCCCTACCCTGGTATTGTAACCGTTGGGAAGACTCATAATAAACTCGTGAGCCACTGCTATCTGGGCGGCCTTGACTACTTCCTCCGCTGTGGCCGAGGGACTTGTAAGGGCAATGTTTTCAAAGATGGTGCCGTCAAAGAGAAGGCTCTCCTGAGGTACTACCCCAATCTGACGACGCAGAGAGTATAATTCCACCCGGTTGATATCATAGCCGTCAATGAGAATGCGTCCGGACTCTGGTTCGTAGAGACGAGCAAGGAGTTTGGTAAAGGTGCTCTTGCCGGCACCACTCTCCCCTACAATGCCTACAAAAGTGCCCGCCGGGATTTCAATGGTAACATTGTTTAACTGTAAGGGACTATTGGGCTTGAACCGGAAACACACATTCTCGTATTTTACATGCCCTTTGATGGGGGGCATGGGGATGTTGTCCCTGTCCTGTTCACCCTCTTCGGGATGGTCTACTATGTCTGCCAGTCTTTCCAAGGAGAGGGCTGTTTGTTGAAAGTTCTGCCACAGTTGAGCCAATCGCAGAATGGGGTAAGTTACGTAGCCTGCTATAATACGGAAAGCAATCAGCTGTCCCAAGGTCATTTTTCCGTCTAACACCTGGTAGGCGCCCACCCACAACACCAGTAATTGTGACAGTTTGTTAAGGAAGTTACCAGTGGCACCGGCAAGGGTTTCGGTTATGACGGTTTTAAAGCCAGCGCCTATATACCTGGCATAGCGCTCCTGCCATTCCCAACGGGCTTTTAATTCGATATTCTGAGCCTTGACCGTCTGAATCCCAGAAATGACCTCCACTAGGTGAGCCTGGGTTGCGGCATTGCGCTCTGCCCTTACCCGCAATTGATGACGAATTAGGGGAGAGAATATTAGGGTTAAGGCTATAAATACTGGAATAATCCCCAAGGCTACCAACGACAGAAAGGGACTATAAATGAACATCACTACGATGTAAATTACGGAAAATACGGCATCCAACACCACTGTAAGAGCCGTGCCCGTCAGAAAGGAGCGGATGTTCTCCAGTTCGTTGATGCGGGTGGCTAATTCCCCTACAGGACGTTTCTCGAAGTATCTTAGAGGCAGTCGCAATAGGTGGTCTATTATTTCCGAGCCTAAGGCCATGTCAATGCGGTTGGTGGTGTCTACAAAGGAATAAGTCCGGATGGTGCTCAACAGGGCCTCGAAGATACCTAGGACTAGTAAGAATATGCCTAACACATGAAGGGTATCTGGACTGTTTTGAACTAGCACCTTGTCGATGACCACCTGAATCATGAGGGGGTTGGCCAGGGCAAACAATTGCACAAAGAACGAAGAGACAAATACTTCAAGGAGAGTCCATTTGTATTTAACAATGGCGGGGATAAACCAACTCAGTCCGAATTTCTTTTGGGGGGTTTCCTTTGTCTTCTTTAAAAGTAAGACTTTGCCCCTATCACCCCACCTACGCAAAAAGTCCAAAGTCTTGAACTCCCTTAACCCTCTTAGGGTTGGATCTGCCACTGTGCAGGTTTTATCATTGGCCTGGTATACCACCACCAAGGAATCGGAAAGCCGTGTCAAAAAAGGCCCTTCCAACTTGCTAATGGCTCCAGCCGGTAGTTGAATCAACTGGGCGTTTAACCCCATCAGTTCACAGATTGCCCCACATGCCTCCAAAGACAGTACCTTGTTCCTCTCTACCTGTTCCTTTATAATCCTCTGTAATACCTCCCCCCGAAAAGGCATTTTGTAGTACCTGCATAGCATGCGCATACAGGCGATGCCCACTCCGACTTCCCCCCTGCCTGCCTCAAAAGGGTATTTCCTCCCAGAGGCGCGACCGGAAGAAACAGTGGTGTGGGTGGAGGCTTCGAGGACTTCTTCTTCCTTGGCTTGGGGAATATCCTCTGTTGGGGAAACTGAGTTAGTAAGATTGAGGTCAGTCCCACTCTCAGTCTTGGAGGCAATCTCCTGTTGGGGTTGACCATAGGATACCTCCTCGGAGGAGTCGGAGGCAATAAGGTCCATGTTGGGAAGAGAGATGAAACGACAGTCACTGGTCAGGTTTATGCTTTCCTGTGGGGCAATAGCATCCCCTATACTCTTACCCTCCACTTGTCCTGCACTCAACACCCATGCCTGCTTCTCTGGTGGCTGTGGCAGTTGTCTGTTTTTGCCCGCCGCCAGATACAATACCTGACACTCAGATAACGTCTCCTTGGTGATTTCCTTGAGCTCCAAAAAAGCGATAGCTTTTCTACTCAGCTGGAGGCCCAACAGGTAAAATACCTCATGAATGCCAGCAATGCCCTGGAAATATTCCCTTACAGGGGGATTGAGCCGGATTATTTCTAAAAACTTCTCCCTGTTGAAGGTTAGGGCTATCAGAGGGGTAGAGGCAATGGCTGTTTCCAAGGGAATTTCCCGAATTAAATTCTCCCACCCTATGATGGCCCCCCTACCCACCTTTTGGATGCTCACTGGCTGGCCGGTGGGGGGGTCATAACCAATACAACGGGCTTCCCCCTCATATACTATGGCTACATAGGGCGGTATTTTGTCCTTCACCACTATGATCTGTCCTATATCATACTTCAGGGGTTGACACTGTTTAGCAATCCCCTCCAAGACATCAGGAGATAACCTCTTAAAGGGCTCAATTTGGGAAAGAAATCCTGTTACTGCATCAACTGTGTGAACCATAATTTTTGCTAAACCCTACCGACAATTGGAAACCACAATACAGAATACCCTGAAATCCTGATAGCCCCCCCGGGTGACAATACTTGTTAATAGTTTGTTAATAGAATTTTGTTAATAGAATTGTGTTAATAGAATCGCCTCCCTTGCCAGCGCATCACTATTGTACACCCCGCCCCCGCCCC
>DVEF01000052.1 GCA_015295805.1 Geminocystis sp. M7585_C2015_104
TACCCTTAAATCCAACCCCAATCTCCCCGCCACATCCCCCACCGTTACCCGATAATTCAAATCCTCTATTGACTCAATTAGTCTGGTGTTTACACTCATGTTCTCTTTTTCCTCTCCTGCCCTTGTTTTTTTTTCTCCCATTTTAATTCAATACCTCATTTCCCAGAGTTTCTTGACAATAGCATTTTTTCTTTGTTAAAGTGAGAGAGAGGGGTTGGACGGCGGGTGTGGAGACCGCCAGGACACTGGGGCTGAGAAGAAAATAAACAAGAATAATTGTCAAAAAGAGGGGAAAGAAATTGCGCAAGGAGCAGTTGTAAGAAATAATGGTCTATAAGTGGGAAGAGAGAAGAGGAAGAAAGATATATGACAGAAATAAGGGAATTAGAAAGTCAATTGAAGAGTCTAGGAGAAAGGGCAGAGAGTGAAATAGAAGAAGCAGATAGCTTATCGAAGTTAGAGGGGATAAGGGTAAGCTACCTGGGGAAAAAGGGGAAAATATCGGTGATAATGAAAGAAATGGGCAGACTGTCGCCGCCTCAGAGGCCTCTTTTGGGGGCAATAGCCAATGAAATAAAGGAGAGAATACAAGAGAAACTGAAAAAACAACAGGAGAAAATCCAAGAGAGGGAAATAGAAAAGAAAATAAAGGAAGAAACCCTGGATGTGACAATGCCGGGGGTAGGGAGACGACTGGGAAGAATACACCCCATCCAAAGTACAATAGACCGGATTGTAGACATATTTGTAGGGATGGGGTACACAGTAGCGGAGGGGCCTCAAATAGAAACGGACTATTACAATTTTACGGCCCTAAACACTCCCGAAGACCACCCGGCAAGGGATATGCAAGACACCTTCTATTTTGAGGATGGGACTTTGTTACGCACCCACACATCTTCAGTACAAATACGCTACATGGAGAAGCATAAACCCCCCATTAGAATTGTAGCACCGGGGAGAGTGTACAGAAGGGATACAGTAGATGCCACCCATTCGGCGGTATTTCACCAGGTAGAAATCTTAGCAGTGGGGGAAGGGTTGACCTTTACCGACTTGAAGGGTACTATTAAAGAGTTCCTCAGGAGGATGTTTGGGGAGGATTTGCCTACCGTCTTTCGCGCCAGTTATTTCCCGTTTACTGAACCTTCTGCGGAAGTAGATGTACAATGGCAAGGGAAATGGCTTGAGGTCCTCGGTTGTGGTATGGTAGATCCTAATGTGTTAAAGGCGGTAGGATACGACCCGGAAAAATACACCGGTTTTGCTGCAGGATTGGGGGTAGAGCGTTTTGCTATGATACTCCACAAAATAGATGATATTCGTCGCCTCTATCAAAGTGACCTCCGTTTCCTGCGACAATTCTAGAGTCTACTAGTTTGCGGATTTATCATTATTTCCGCCATTTTGCTTCCCATAGCTTCCCCCTGGCAACGGTCCCATTTTCTTCTATCATTCTTTCCAGGATTAACTGCCATAAGGGGGGAGTCTGTGTTTCTAAGTGTGATTATACCTACATACAACCGCCTTAAAATCCTCAAAAAATGTATCCAAGCCCTAGAGAATCAGGATTTCGACCCGGACTTGATTACTGGATATGAAATAATAGTGGTAGACGATGGGTCCACTGACGAGACAGTATCCTGGTTAAACGCCCAAAAAGCCTCGTTGCCACATGTGCGTCTTTTGTGTCAGAATCATCTGGGGCCTGCTGCAGCCAGAAACCTAGGTGTGGTAAATGCTAAAGGGGATTGGATTGTTTTTATAGATAGTGACTTGGTGGTAACCCCCTCTTTTCTCCAGAGTCATGCTCAAACCCTCCTTTCCGCCCAGAAAAAACTAGGACACGATCGCATTTTCACCTATGGCTTGGTTATAAACACCTGCAACTTTGATAATCCTACCAGTGAACCTTTTAAAATTACAGACTTTTCTGCCGCCTATTTTGCTACCGGCAATGTAGCAATTGCCAAGAAGTGGCTAATCCAGGCAGGTTTGTTCGATACCAGCTTCAGGGAATATGGTTGGGAAGACTTGGAATTGGGGGTAAGATTAAAGAAGCTAGGCTTGAAATTGATTAAATGTCCTTCAGCAGTTGGTTATCATTGGCATCCCCCCTTTACTCTCCAACAAATTCCCCGGTTGATCGAAAAAGAAAAACAAAGGGGCAAAATGGCAGTACTATTCTACCAAAAACATCCCACCCTTGAAGTACGCCTTATGATTCAGATGACTTGGTTTCACCTCCTTTTGTGGGGGTTTCTCTCTTTTGGCGGCCTACTCAACGAAAATACCCTTAAACCCCTCCTCCAATGGCTTATCCACATTGGTAAACCACAACTGGCTTTAGAGATTGCCAGAATCTTCCTCAACTGGTATCAAGTCTGTGAAGTATATCGTAATTATAAAATTATTCAGGTAAAACACTGAAACTGCAAAAAAAAATAAGCAAACAGAATTTGTCCCTATAATACTCTTAGACGAAAATAAGCAAACTCAAATAACAAACATAGATAAAACAATAGGGAGGAAACCTTAATGATAGTAGTCGGTTTTATTATTGGTTTTGTGCTGGGCGCCGCCATATTATGGTTTATCAACAGGGAGAAAAAGTCTTTGCAGGAGGTAGAGGCGGAAAAACAAAAAGCCCTAAATGAGGCTGAACAAAATTTTGAAGCCCGAAAACAAGAATTAATCGCCTCTTTACGGGAAGAATACGCCGCCGAGGCCAATCAACAATTAGCTGAAGTCCAAAGGCAACTAGAAGAATATCAGAGTCAGCTTAGTGAATTGCAAGCCAATAAAACATATTTGGAATCACAAATAGAGCAGCTCCCTCAATTACAGAGTCGTATTGCCGAATTAGAAGCCCAACTTGCCAACGCCCACAATCAGTTGACTGAAAGTAATAACCGTTGTGCTTTTTTGGAGAATACCATAGCACAATTACAACAACAACTGCAAATACAACAAGAACAATTCCAACTACAAATCACCCAACTACAAGAATCCTTCCAAGCAGAGAGGGAAGAATACGAGCTACAAATTCAAAACCTAAGGGAAACCATTGCTGCCTCTAGTAACCCTCCTGTAGAAGAAATTGCTACAATGCCACCAACACCGCCGCCGATGGATGAGGAACAATATGCATCTCAGGCTACAGAAGAGATACTAGAGGAAACAGCGGAGGAAGATGCCCCCAGTTTTGCTATAGAAGCTAGTGAAGAGTCAGCCTCCGATTTCTCCCTCGAATCTCTTCCTACACCCACACAGGCAGAAGAGTCTGCTTTTGAAGAATTTGAGTCTCCTACACCCCCACCCCAGGTAGAAGAGTCTGCTTTTGAAGAATTTGAGTCTCCTCCTCAGCAGGAAGCAGAGGAATTATTGGATTTTGGCGAAGCAGAGAGTGAAAGCGAGTTTGAATTATTTACCCCAGAATCAGGGGTATCTGCCACGGCGGCTGAGGAAAGGCTGGAGGATGAATTGGATGAGGAAGACATTTTTTCCCAGCAAGCAACAACTCCCCCCACCGAAGACGAATCTGACGACTGGCCTTCCGCATCCCAACCCTCTACTTCTTCCCAAGACGATGAATTACTACTAGAGGAAACTGCTGATGAGGAGGAATTATATTTTGACTTTGAACAATCCCCCGAATCGTCTACTAGTTCGTCTAGTTCGTCTGCAGGAGAAATACCCCCCGATTTGATATTAGAAGAAGAGTCGGACGATAATGACGAGTTTGAGTTTTCCTTTGATGTAGGTGAGGGCCAAAATGATAACAATGGACACTCAGAGGAGGATTTGGACTTGGACAATCTCTTAGAAGATAAAGAAGAAAAAGAAGACAAGGAAGAGGGGGAATAAAGGGGGGTTTTTTAGGGAGACGAGTCGACAGTTGACAATTTTTTCCTGATTTTTAAACGGTTGCGACTGTCTGGGAGACGCTCATAACTCAAATCGTCTGCTATTTTCTTTAAAATCTCAATGCCTCTCCCACTATCCCTCCACTCCTCCTCCGACTCCTGCCTTATTCTAATGGATTTAAGATCAAAAGGGGAACCACAATCCCATATACTGATGGTAATTTCCTCTTGGTTTAAGTCTATTTCTATCTCTATTGGCGTGTCGGCGGGTTTATCCTTATGAGCGTGTTTCACCGCATTGGTAAACCCCTCAGCTAATGCTAGTTGACACTCCAGCCAGTCTCTCTGATCAATCCAGTTTTGCCTCATTTTGTCAAATTGAGACAAAACCTCCTCCAGACAATTTAAATCACTCCTAACCTCGAAGAAAGCCTTGTAACGAACCTTCAAAGCCAGCCAATCCCCTATTGCTCCTGTTAGTGTCTACTTCTAATTTACACCAATTTATGATAGAATCATCCCCCCTACTATCCCAGTACCTGTCCCCGTTTATTGGCTTGTGATTGTTGTACAGGTTATGAGTGAGGGTTTATAATTGTAAACCCCTACCCCTAGTACCAATATGACTTACAATTCCCCCTCTCTATTCTATAACTGGCTCAATTATAAGTGTGCTTATACCTGTTATAATCCTGATTCCTCTTCCAGTCACGCCTTGGTTTTGATTCATCCGATAGGCGTAGGATTGTCCGGTGTGTTCTGGAGAAAATTTATCCAGAAACTACAAGAATACTCCTGCTCTTTTCCCATTTATAATCCAGACTTGTTAGGCTGTGGGAATAGTGACTTGCCTCGTGCTGCTTATGACCCCAAGGATTGGGCTTCTCAGCTCAATTATTTTATTAAAAATGTTGTCAAAAAACCAGTTATTTTGGTTGTACAAGGGGGCTCTTTTCCTATTGCTATTTATCTTTGTGCCGGGGATTTAAAGTGTGAGCAAGTTGAGGGGCTAATCCTCTCCGGCCCCCCCGCTTGGAATGTCATCACCACTGCGGGAAACCCAAGAATTAGCAAATTGGTTTGGAATCTATTTTTTGACAGTCCTTTTGGTTTTCTTTTTTATCAATATGCCAAGACGAGAGGCTTTATAAAGTCCTTTTCCGAAAAACAACTATTCGCTATCCCAGAAACCGTTGATGACCAGTGGATTTCTATGTTAGAGCAGGGCGCCAAAAACGATAAAAAACGTTATGCAGTCTTCTCTTTTCTGGCTGGTTTCTGGCGGAAAAATTACGAATATTTAATCAAGCAGATTGAGAAAAAAACCTGGATTTTAATAGGGGAAAATGCTACAATAATAAGTAAGAATGCCCTTCAGGAAAGTCCGGAGGAGAAGCTAAAGATGTACACACAAAATATGAAAAACGCCGGGGGGAGAATAATAAGAGGGAAAAATGTGCTCCCCTACGAGTCTGCAGAAGATTTTGCCAAAGAAGTTATAAATTTCTACCAGGAAAACTGGGGGAAAGCATAACAAAAAATCAGAGTAGTGTGGGGCGAAAAATAAAAAAAGAAAAGGGAAAAAATGGAGTTTAAAAAGAGAGAACTGAGCAAACCCCCACCAAAGCCCCCCAGAACACTGCTATGATAAAACAAATAGTTCAAGATCTACTGAGTTCAACAGAATCTAAATGTTGCGGATAATCACGGACTACGGGGAAGCACGACAAGAATTACAAAGGATTAGCGATCGCAATTATCATGAGCACATAGAAGAAAAATGGGCTTTGGTAAGAGAAATTATCGCTACAGTGAGAAAAGAAGGCGATCGGGCTGTTCTGGCTTATACCCAAAAATTTGACGGACAACTAATCCCCCCCGAGAAATTAAAGGTAAGTGGTTCGGAAATAGATGCCGCTTATCAACAAATCTCCCCCGACTTGCTCCAAGCCATCAAACTGGCAGCCAAGAGAATTGAAGCCTTTCACCAACAAAGGGTGCCAAAGTCCTGGGTGCAATTTGCCGAGGATAATGTGGTACTAGGACGACGTTATACCCCCGTGGATAGGGCGGGATTATACGTGCCCGGGGGTAGAGCCTCTTATCCCAGTACCGTCCTAATGAACGCTATCCCGGCTAAGGTAGCACAAGTGCCTAGGATTGTTATGGTAACACCCCCTGGTACAGATGGTAAAATCAATCCTGCCGTCTTGGTGGCTGCAAGTGAGGCGGGAGTGACAGAAATATACCGAGTAGGCGGCGCTCAGGCCATTGCCGCCCTGGCCTATGGCACCGAAACTATTCCCCGGGTGGATGTGATTACTGGCCCAGGTAACATCTATGTCACCCTGGCTAAAAAGGAAGTCTATGGCCGGGTGGGCATTGACTCCTTGGCAGGACCCAGTGAAGTACTGGTAATTGCAGACCATACTGCTAATCCGGTGTATGTGGCGGCAGATTTACTGGCACAAGCGGAACATGACCCCATGGCGGCCGCAATTCTCATAACTACCTCCCCCAACCTGGCTCAACAAGTCCAGTCAGAGGTGGAAAAACAATTGGAACACCACCCCCGTCGCACCCTCACGGAAAAGGCCATTGCCCACTACGGGGTGATAATTGTTACAGAAAGTTTACAACAAGCTGCTGAATTGTCCAACCTGTTTGCCCCTGAACATCTCCAACTGGAAGTAGAATCCCCTTGGGAACTGTTGGAACATATTCGTCACGCGGGGGCAATATTCATGGGCAGTTCCTCCCCTGAGGCGGTGGGGGACTATCTGGCTGGCCCCAACCACACCCTCCCCACCTCTGGTGCCGCCCGTTATGCCTCCGCCCTGGGGGTTGAAACTTTTATGAAGTATTCAACTGTTATAGAATATAGTCCCGTAGCCCTCCAAAAGGTGTCCAAGGCAATTATAGACTTGGCTACGGCAGAGGGACTGCCCTCCCATGCAGACTCTGTGAGATACAGGCTCAAACCCTTAGAAACGGGCAATTAGAAACATGTATGACAAGAATATTTTGATTATCGGAGCCAGTGGGGGCATTGGCTCGGGTTTTGTCTCCCAACTACTCCCTAGAGAGGATACTGGGCTGTTATTTGCCACCCATCGCTCCTTTTCTGTTACACCTTCCAATTTGTCCCAACTGTTGCAACAATTCCCGGAAAAGTTGAATCTGATACCGGTAGACGTCACCAGGGAAGAAGATATAAAAAACTCTGTAGCATTAATAAAAACAAAAGTAGATAAACTTCACTTGGTAATAAACTGCGTGGGTATCCTCCATGAGGAAAAGCTGCAGCCGGAAAAAAGTCTAAAACATATCAACCCCCAAAACCTCATGCGCTATTTTGAGGTGAATACCATCCCTACTGTGTTGTGGGCAAAGCATCTACTCCCCCTGTTTAAACACCCCGAAAGAACCGTTTTTGCCGTCCTATCCGCCAAGGTGGGGAGTATTGAGGACAATAGGCTGGGGGGATGGTATGGCTATCGCGCCTCCAAGGCTGCCCTGAATATGCTGGTCAAAAATATTGCCATAGAATACAACCGAGTGACTCAAAACACCATCGTCGTCGCCCTCCACCCGGGCACCACTAATACCCGTCTATCTGCACCCTTTCAACACAGTGTGCCTCCGGAAAAACTGTTTTCCGTGGAATTGTGCACCAAACAACTACTGTCTGTCATCGAAAAACTCACCCCCTCCGCCAATGGTCACTTTCTAAGCTGGGATGGTAGTATTATCCCCTGGTGACTAGATTCTTGCCACCCCTGTCTCCCTTGCCGCTTGTTGCACGGCAGCCGCCACAGTGGGTACCACACGCGGGTCAAAAACAGAGGGGATAATATGTTCCTTGTCTAAAACACTGGGTGGCACAAGTCCAGCAATGGCCTTAGCCGCCTGCAAATACATGTCGGTGGTAAAGGCAATGGCACGACAATCCAATGCCCCTCTGAACACCCCCGGAAAAGCCAAGACGTTGTTAATCTGGTTAGGATAATCACTCCTGCCAGTAGCCACCACTGCCGCTATGTCTCGGATTAATTCCGGTTGAATCTCGGGGATGGGGTTGGCCATGGCAAACACTATTGGCTGCGCTGCCATGGTTTTAACCATCTCCGGGGTTAGAACCCCAGCAGTGCTAACACCAATGAATACATCTGCCCCTACCAAGGCGTCTGCTAGGGTGCCCTCCTGAGCCACGGCAAATAGGCGTTTTTCTTCATTCAAATCTGGGCGCCCTTTGCTGACAATCCCTCTAGAATCACATAGGATAATATTCTCACAGTGAGCCTGTTGCAGGAGACGGGCAATGGCGATGCCAGCAGCACCAGCACCGTTGATTACCACCTTCACCTTCGTCATCTCTTTGTCTACCAGTTTAAGGGAATTAATCAATGCCGCCATGGTCACAATGGCAGTACCATGTTGATCGTCGTGGAAGATGGGCACATCTAACTCCTCTTGCAGCTTTCTTTCAATCTCAAAACACTTCGGCGCGGCAATATCCTCCAAATTTACACCCCCAAAGGCAGGGATAATATTTTTCACCGTTCGGATAATCTCTTCCGCATCCTGGGTAGCAAGACATATGGGAAAAGCGTCAATATCCGCAAACTGTTTGAACAACATGGCCTTGCCTTCCATTACTGGCAACGCCGCCTCTGGCCCTAAATTCCCCAGTCCTAATACCGCACTACCGTCAGTCACAATAGCAACACTATTACCCTTGATGGTAAGGGAGAATACCTTTTCAGGAGCCTCCTCAATAGCCTTACAGATGCGTCCCACCCCTGGGGTATAAGCCATGGCCAAGTCGGCACTGGAGTTGATGGGGATGCGATTTTGAATATGAATTTTGCCCCCTCTATGAAGGTCAAAGGTGCGATCGCTTACATGCAAAACCTCTACATCCTTCAAGGCTTTAATGGCCCTAACGATCTGTTCGGCGTGTTCAGTACTAGAGGCGTCAATTTGTAACTCCCTTTTGACGGTTTTCAGGTTTCTCTCAATTAGGGATATTTGTCCTAAATTGCCCCCCGCCTCCGCTATTGCCTTGGTTACCTCCGCTAATGCCCCAGTGCGGTTTTTTAACTCCAAGCGAACTGTTAAACTAAAACTGGGACTAGGACTTAGATTCCAATCAGTCATCTTCTATTCCCCCTTTTTGTTAGCAACACGTCTCTTGAATTTTACAACTATATGCCCCCTCCGGAGCAAATGGACTGTATGTTATATAATATTCAGAGGAACCCTCCTCGAAGAGTTTTTTCCATCGGATTACGAGCAAACACAAGGAAAAGCCTGTGTATCAAATATCTGAAACCAACAACTGCCAATTGGACTTAGACGCCATCAACCAAAAACTCGCCAACGCCACCGCCAGTGAGATAGTCATCTGGGCAAAGGAAGAATTTGGCAAACACCTGGTGTTGAGCACCAGTTTTGGTATTCAATCGGCGGTGATGTTGCACCTTGTCACCCAAATCATACCAGACATCCCCGTTATCTGGATAGACACTGGTTATTTACCCAAGGAAACCTATCTGTTTGCCGAGGAATTAACCAAGAGACTCAACCTCAATCTGAAGGTATACCAGTCCGAGTTGAGCCCTGCACGGATGGAGGCCCTCTATGGTAGACTATGGGAGAAGAAAGACCTAGAATCCCTCAATCTCTACGATCGTATTAGAAAAATAGAGCCCATGCAGCGGGCCTTGAGGGAGTTGAACGCCAAAGCCTGGTTGGCAGGTTTAAGACAAAGCCAAACGGAATTCAGACAAACCCTCAATTTCGTCAACAAACAGGGTGAGCGTTATAAGATTCTACCCATCCTCCGCTGGACTTCTAAGGATGTCTACGAGTATCTGAAGAAGCACGATCTACCCTACCATCCCTACTTTGAGAGGGGATATGTTACAGTGGGGGATTGGCATTCCAGTCGTCCCCTCAGCCCCACTGATGCCCATGAGAGAGATACCCGTTTTCATGGTATCAAACAAGAATGCGGTCTACACTTGCCCACCAGCTTTGAGGAGGCTCAAAGTCTCGATTCTAGTCAGTTGTAGTCCTACAGGTGTAATTTAGATAGGGCCTGCAAAAAGGCGTCATTCTCCCTTTGATGGCCAATAGAAATCCTCAAGCCGCCACCAGTGTGTCTAATATGGATTTTATCCCTTTTTAGCCGTTCCATGACTAGTTGGTGTTTTTCTGGGTTATCCTCTCCCTGCCAACGGAGATATAGGAAATTAGCACAACTAGGCCATACCCTAAACTGTTTATACTCCCCATGACTAGTCAGAATTTGGTATACTCTTTCTCTCTCCCCTATTATTTCCCTCACCGATGGAAGTAGCAAATGACGATTTTCCATCACCAACTGAGCGGCCAATTGGGAAAATGCAGGTAGATTATAGGGAAGTCTAATTTTTTCCAACACCGCGATGACTTCAGGATGAGCGATGGCATATCCCACCCGGTGAGACGCCAGACGGAAGGCTTTGGAAAAGGTACGTAATATTAACCAGTTGGGGTGGAATGGTAGTTGTGACACCAGACTTTGTCCACTAAACTCGTAATAAGCCTCGTCTACTACTACCAGAATATCCTCGGGTAGCCCTTTCAGCCACTTGATTTCCTCCCCTGTTAAACAATTGCCAGTTGGAGAGTTGGGATGCACCACAAAAACCACCCTTACTGGTGGATAATCCCCCCCATAAACGGCTCTATTTGCCCTGTCCAAATTTATAGAAAAATCCTCCTCATTTCTCTCAACAAAAACCACATTTATTCCTAGACTTTTGGCCAGAATAGCATACATGGAAAAGGTGGGATTGGCCACTAAAACAGATCCCCTGTTGTTCAAACAGGTGGCAATCAAAACCGAGCGGATTAATTCATCAGAGCCATTGCCTACAGAAATGTTATTAGCATCAAATAATCCGGGATTACTATTCCCCTCATTTACATACTCTGCCAGAAGATTTTTTAGGGTTAAATGACCGCCGTCAGGATAACGATTAGTCTCAATATAATCCTCATAGTACTCTGCTAATTTTTCTTTTAATTCCTGGGGCAAATCATAGGGGCTCTCATTAGCATCTAAACGCACCGAATCTCTGGCGGTTTGACTGGGAGCATAGGCGGAAAGGGAAAACAAATCGTCTCTCAAAAATGACAGTTTATATTCTCTCATATTTTATCATCATTGGGGATTCCCAACAGTGGCATTCCTAACAAACAACTGAAGAAGAAACAGTGACCTTATCACGGTTTAGAAGAGGAAAATTTAAAGACTCTCTTTGGGCCAAATACAACTCGGCAACCTGGCGTGCCAAATGACGAATACGGGCAATATAACGAGTCCTTTCGGCAACAGAAATAACCCCCCTTGCATCCAACAAATTAAAACAGTGAGAGCACTTGAGTATATAGTCTAAACTGGGAACAACAAGATTCTTTTCTATCAGCTGCTTTGCCTCCTCCTCATACAAAGCAAAAAGTTTGAACAACAAGTCGGGATTGGAAGCCTCAAAATTGTAAGTGCACTGTTCAATCTCCGCCTGAAGAAAAAGGTCACCATAAGTGATTTTATCATTCCACTTAATGTCATAAATGCTGTCTACATCTTGCAAATACATAGCCAGTCTTTCTAAACCATAGGTGATTTCTATGGATACCGGCTTACAGTCAACCCCCCCACACTGCTGGAAGTAGGTAAACTGAGTAATCTCCATCCCGTCCAGCCATACTTCCCAACCCACCCCCCAGGCGCCCAAAGTGGGAGACTCCCAGTTATCCTCCACAAATCGAATATCATGCTCCTCAGGATGGATACCCAACGCCTTCAACGATTCCAGGTAAATGTCCTGAATATTGTCTGGAGAAGGCTTAATCAACACCTGATACTGGTAATAGTGTTGTACCCTATTAGGATTCTCCCCGTAACGGCCATCAGTCGGTCTTCTACAAGGTTCTATGTATGCTACAGCCCAGGGTTCAGGCCCAATGGCCCTTAGGAAAGTATGAGGGCTCATAGTGGCCGCCCCTTTTTCCGTATCATAGGGTTGGGCTATCAGACAATTCCTCCTACTCCAAAAATCATTCAAACAGGCTACGAGCTCCTGAAAAGTAATAGTCATGAACTCAATAAGATAACAGCGGGGCAGTTCCGATTATACTATCCCTCAGGGGCAAAATCAATCCGCCTCCCCCCCCCTTGTCAGTGTCGGGAAAATGTGTTATAATCCCTAAATGTCATGGTTAGGCAGGATAGCTCAGTTGGTAGAGCAGAGGACTGAAAATCCTCGTGTCGGCGGTTCGATTCCGCCTCCCGCCATTTTTCATCTCGTATCATTTTTTGTATTGTACCAGGGGATTCGACCCTCTGACCTTTGACTGAAGAGGTAGTCTATAGGCGGGGTTTCGGCATTGCACTAGACTGTAACGCTACATATAGAGATTCGCCGAGGGGGGTATTATATTTCTAATAATGGTCCAATAAGGGGGGCGGGTTAGGGGATTCGACAGCTGTTTGTTGAATTGTTGAAACACAACCCTTGGGGCATAGGGGCTATGTTGTGTGTGATATTGTGTATATGGTTTCCGACACTTACCCCGCCAGGCAAATGTCCCCCGCCAGTGATTCCCTAGCATGAAGTTTACACCTTGTCAAGAGGGCGGGTGTCCATTAGAAGCAAAAAAGGGGCCATGGCGGTTTTTTCCCTTTTAGCCATGCATGGGGTATTCTTACACAATCCTCTCTTCCCCTTCCCTCCTCCTTTGTTTCCTCTTTGCCATTTTTTTCTTCAATGCTAATTTCTTCATTAATACCCCCATTTTCAACCGAGACTGTTAATAAATATTATCATTTTGTTTGTGAAGGCACGCTGTGGAGGCACACCTAGGGGCCTTTGGGAGGGAAAAAGACAAGGCAAAATCTCACCCGCCCCGCTTTTCCCTTGAAATCTATCTCCTCTCGTTCCCTTAACTACACTACAAATCGGGGGTATTTTATTCGCCTTCTATTTGCCAAGGATACCCCCTATCGTCTCAACTTTTAAACCATATAATTGAAAAATTTTTTTAAAAAACCTGAGTGGCGGTATGCCAGACAGGTGCAAAACCAGGATGCCAATATAACAGGCTATTGCCTCGGGTTTCAGGACGGGAAAAAAACAAAAGTTGGAAAAAGGCGGAAACCACGCTGAGGGAAAGGGAAATCTGTTGTCTCGTCGTCAGAGAAGGCTTTATAATCTCAAGTTGGGGAGTAAAGCTGTCGAAAAAGGAAAATGATTTTCTGGGAAGAGTGGCTAAACCAACACCCCATTGTGAGTTTTTTTTTAAGTCATCCCGTTATGGGGATAATTCTTCTCATTATCCTTGTCTATTTAATAAGCTATTTGCTTCAGCAAATACCCAGGATTATTATAAATTTATTGTGGAGAATAATAAAACTGCCCTTTTGGCTTTTGGGGTTATATTTTGACGGGGAAAAGGGTGATAAACAAGTGGTAGAAAGAATAGGAGAAATATCAGCAAAGGAGGAAATACAGGGAGAATTAATGAAAACTATAATAAAGAAGCTGGAGGATATTGAGGAAAAGCAGACGAAAATCTTGGAAGCTTTACTGAAGGAAAAAAAATAACCAAAGGCTGGTAGAAAAGACAAATAGAGATATAATCAAGCAACGATATGGGGAAGGTAGAGAAAGGGCAATATAAGAGAAAAATATAGGTGTTCACAGAAATGCCTCCAGAGAAAAAAATCTCCCTCTGCCGGCAACTGTGATTACAGACGTGGGTGAAAATAGACAAGTTGTGGGTTGGATTACAGTTAGAGGGATTTTGTGGGCAAAAAAATGTCTTAAGTTTATCTATGCTGATGTATAGGCTTCTGACAACTGCCACTATCACCTCACACCACTACCTCCCCAAGGCAACCCTATCCCATTTGGTGGCGGGATTTAGGTAGATAAATCCCTAAATCCTATCCCCCTATATCCTATATCCTCTGTCGGTTTCTGATAAAATTAATAACAACGGGGAAATTAAGTCTATGAAGCCTAGCAACGAAGTTATTGTGGATGGCATGCTGATGGTAAAAATACCACCCCAAGAGGCAGAGGCTGGAGAGAATAAAAGAAAGTGAGGGGGGTAAAAATCTCTGATAAAGACTACCACAACTTAGCCAATGCTGCCATATACAAAAGGAGGAAATGGGGAAACTAGTTAGTGACAATAAGGTAAATTCTAGCAAATGCAGGCATACTGGGATGTGTCTGGAAGTGGCAATAGTGTGGGTGAAAAGAAAGATATTCTCGGGGGTGTGAAGAATAAAGAGGAAGTGGTATTAAGCCGCTTCTGGAAATTGTGGGATGGAGGCTATTAGTTGACGGGTGTATTGTTTTTGTGGATTGTTAACAATTTGGTCAGCTGTAGAGATTTCCTCTATTTTACCCCTATTCATGACCATGATTCTATCACTGAGGAATTTTACCACGCTCAAATCATGGGAGATAAAGATATATGTCAAGCCGAATTCCACCTGCAATTGTTTAAGAAGATTCAAAACCTGTGCTTGAATGGAAACATCTAAGGCAGAGACACACTCATCACAGATAATCAACTGGGGATTTAAGGCTAATGCCCTAGCGATACAAACCCTCTGCCTCTCGCCACCCGACAGCTGATGGGGATAACGGTTATACCAGTCGGGGTTTAAACCCACTCTCTCCAATAAGTATCTTACCCGCTCTTTTCGTTTTTGACTATTACCACCGACACGATGAATTATCATTGGTTCGATTATTGTATCACCAATAGTCATCCGCGGGTTGAGAGAATTGTAGGGATTCTGAAAAATAACCTGCATTTCCCGTCTAAGTCGACGACAAGTCTTACTTGCAGGCGGTATAGCTGTCAAATCGACTCCTAAAAACTCAATTTTTCCCTCCACAGAGGGAATAAGACGTAAGATACTTCTTGCCAGGGTAGACTTACCACAACCAGACTCCCCCACCAAACCGAGAGTCTCCCCGGGAAATAGTTGAAAACTTACACCATCCACTGCCCAAAAATACTCTTTCTGCCAAAAAGGGGTATGCTTTTTCCTATAGCCTACCCTCAAATTCTCTACAACCAAGAGAGGCTGGCTCAATTTTACTTCCTTAGGTTTAACATCAGCTGTGGAGTAAAAAGACACAGTATTCCTGTTTGCCAAAAAATCATCAACGGTGGGGAGGTAAACACGAGTTTCGTTTAAACGGGGACGACAGGCTAATAACCCCTTAGTATAGGGATGAGTGGGATGGAAAAGAATCTCCCTGCTATTACCATATTCTACTATTTCCCCCCCACGCATCACAGCGAGACTGTCTGCCATATTAGCAACGACGGCTAAATCATGGGTGATAAAAATCAAAGACATCTGCCGTCGCCTACACAATTCCTTTAACAAAGACAAAATCGTAGCTTGAACTGTAACATCAAGCGCTGTAGTAGGTTCATCGGCAATGAGGATTTGGGGATGACAGGCAATTGCCATTGCTATCATCACCCTTTGTAACTGACCACCACTCATTTCATGGGGATACCTGGCCAGTATAGCACGTTTTCTCTGATTGATGTATCTTTGAACCTGTTTAGGGGTAGGAGGCGTTTTGTGGGGTTGGCTTAAAAATTCCACCGCCAATTCCTCATCACTAGGCAATAGTTGGACTTCTTGTAACAGACTAATTGCTTGTCTTTTTGCTTCCCTGACACTAACCGACTGGTGAAACAAAATTGCCTCTGTGATTTGAAACCCAATGTTGTATACTGGGTTCAGGGAGCTCATGGGCTCTTGAAAGATAATAGCAATCTTACCACCATTTAGCTCCCTTCTTTTGCGGGGGGGTAGATTAAGTAAATTCAGTGGTGGGTTTTCCTCTGACTCTGACTGGTAAAATAAAATCTCCCCTGTCACTTTGGCGTTGGGGGGCAGCAACCCCATTATAGCCAATGCTGTAACTGATTTTCCTGACCCGGACTCCCCTACTATTCCCAGTATTTCCCCTTTTTTGAGGGAAAAACTAATTCCCTTCAAAGCCAAATCCCCTTCCCCACCCCTTTTTGGGAAAGCCACCCGCAAGTTGTTCACCTGGAGGACAGTCATTTGTTTTCTTTCCCTCTCCTTACAACAATGAGGGGCTACTCACCCTATAACCCCATATAGGAATTCTATTCTAGGAATTTTACAACGCCACATGGGCCCACCTATAAGGGGTAGAGACAACTAACGGACTGCGCCATACCGTCCCCCCCAAATTGTTATTATAAGGCCTATAATCCTCTGGCCTTAGCACACACCCACCATTGGCCACCATGATAGCAAAAAAACTAAAAAAAGCAAGCCCCCCAGATATGGACGGCAAGGGCCACCATTATAGCCTCCATTGTTACAGAAAAAGGAGAAAAAAGCAAGGGGGGTATGGGGGCTTGTCCCTACCCTGAGAGGGAAGAGATTGCATTTTTGGCCATGTTGGCGATGGCCTGGTCAGTAGCTTGAGGTAGTTGATAGTAGTTTCCGCCGGCGTGTTTAGCGATTTCCTTGCCGAAGCCGGTGGAGACAAATTTCTTCTCCGTGTCGATAACCAAGAGTTTGAAGCCGAGGGCGCGAATTTTAGAGGCAATTTCCAGTAATTCCGCCTTAATATCCGGTTTTTCACCTTCAGGGATAGTCTCCCCCAAAGAGCGTGCCAAGGGGACATTACCACGGCCGTCGGTGATGGCGACGATTACCACCTGGCCGATGTCACCGGACATTTTCGCATTTAGGCCTACATGTACTGCCTGGGTGAGGGCATGGGATAAGGGAGAACCCCCTCCACAAGGCAGGGTTTCCAGACGGGAACGAGCCATTGTAATAGAGCGTGTCGGTGGCAGCAACACTTCTGCCTTTTCCCCACGGAAGGAGATGAGAGCCACTTGATCCCGGTTTTCATAGGCGGAGGTCAACAGACGCATGACTGCCCCTTTTGCTGACTGCATGCGGTTTAGAGCCATAGATCCGGACGCGTCCACTACAAATATAATCAGAGCCCCGGCTTTGCGAGCGAGACGTTTTGCCCTCAAATCCTGCTCTTCGATGATTACACGGCGGCCTGGATGGCGCAGACGACGGCTTTTTTGGTAGGGGGCAGCGGCTCTTAAAGTTGCATCTACAGCGATTCTTTTCACCTTCCCCTTGGGCAGAATTGGTTTGACATAGCGTCCTCTGTCATCGGTGAGGATGATATTGCGGCTGCCCGACTTCCCTTGTCTTTGTAACTGTTGGGCAAACTGTAGTATTTTAGGGTCTAGGATTACCCCTTCCACATCAAAGATAAACTCCTGGGGTATACTTGGGGCTTGTTGAGATTCATTCTCATCTTCTCGATTCTTGTCCTCCTCCTGCTGGTTGTCGTCTTCTCCCTGAGGTGGGGGAGGTGGCGGCGGGGTAGGGGGTTGTTCTAGGGGATTTTGTATTACTGTACTACGAGGTACTATAACCAATTCCACGGCCAGACGCAAATCGTCGGCATTGACGACATCACGTCCAGCCAAGGCGGCAGCTGCTTTTGCCACCTTAACGGCAAAAATTTCCGCCCGATGTCCTTCTACTTGTCCTCTGATAGCCTCTTGAACCAGGTATTGTAATTGTTCTCGGGAAATGAGGACATCTTTAAGCCATTCCCGTGCTAGGATTATATCAGTCTTCAGATTTTCCAGTTCCTCTTGGTATTGAGCTAGGAATTGTTGGGGATTGGTGGAATAGTCAATTGCCCTTAAGACTGCCTTTACCCTTTCCTCGAGGGGTAGACTGTCATCTGCCACTTCCCAGATTGCTATTCTATCGAGAAGATGTGGACGCAGGGGGCCTTCTTCCGGGTTGTAGGTAGCGATAAGGATAGGCTTGCAGGGGTGACAGAAGCTAATGCCCTCCCTTTCCAGTTGGTTTTTCCCCTCTGTTAGGACAGTTAATAGTTGGTTAGCGATTTGGTCATCCAGCAGATTTATCTCATCTACGTATAACACTCCCCGATGAGCCTTTGCCAACAATCCCGGTTGGAATACAGGATAGCCCTTTTTCACCGACTCTTCCACATCTATCGAGCCTAACAGACGGTCTTCCGTGATTCCCAGGGGTATTTGGACGAAGGGCGCTTGTATCACCTCAGTAGGTATTTCTTCTGGGCTTACATGGCCATACTGCTGCCAGGTATCATCATCCCATTCTTCCGGCTTGTGGGGGCTACAATTGAAGGGATTACCCTTAATCACCTCGATGGGTGGCAGTAGGGAGTGGATACCCCTAGCCAATACGGATTTGGCAGTTCCCCTCCTTCCTGCGATAGCCACTCCCCCTATTCCTGGGTCTACCGCCGCTATTAGCAAGGCCGTTTTTAATCTCTCATGCCCCACCACCGCCGTGAAGGGGAAATTCAGATTCAGGTTTGCGTTTTTTGCCGTTGCCGTTGATGACACCATGTTTTTCTTCTTCCGTCTATTCCCTCCTATTATCTTATGCCAACATTCCCTTGACAATGGGAGGGCAGGCCTGCTAGGATGGGGGAGAGGATGGGGTCTTCGGGCCTAAAACTATAGGCCCGCCTTTTGTCTGGCCTGAGGTTTAGTGAAAATGATTGTTGACAAGAAGGGGGGAAACCAGGTAGTTAACCAAGGGCCTGGAGAAGGGCATCGCCCATTTGTTTACAGCCGACGAGACGACAACCAGGAGACATAATATCGGCAGTGCGATAGCCTTGAGAGAGGACAGTGGATACGGCCTGTTCCATGAGGGAGGCGGCAGAATCTTCTTGAAGGCCATAGCGAAGCATCATAGCGGCACTGAGGACTTGGGCAAGGGGGTTAGCCTTGTCTTGTCCAGCGATGTCAGGGGCAGAGCCATGGACAGGTTCAAATAGGCCCGGGGGATTGCTCCCTAGACTAGCGGAGGGCAACATACCGATACTGCCGGTGAGCATAGCCGCCTCATCGGAGAGAATGTCCCCAAAGAGGTTGCTAGTGAGTATAGTGTCGAATTGTCGGGGATGACGGATTAACTGCATGGCGGCGTTGTCCACATACATGTGGGTTAGTTCCACTTGAGGGTATTTTTCCGCCATAGCTGTAACCCTATCTCGCCACAGTTGGGATACGTCTAACACATTGGCCTTATCCACTGAACAGAGTTTATTACGACGTTTGCTGGCAATCTCAAAAGCTACTTTAGCGATTCGGTCAATTTCCGACTCAGTGTAGGCCATGGTATTAACACCACGTTTTTCGCCGGTTTCGGTGGTAAAAATGCCCTTAGGTTGACCAAAATAGATCCCGCCAGTCAATTCCCTTACCACCATGATGTCAACCCCTTCTACCACTTCTCTTTTTAGGGGGGAGGCGTCAATGAGTTGAGGGAAGACAGTAGCCGGGCGAAGGTTGGCAAATAATCCCAAGGCAGCACGGATTCCCAACAGGCCGGTTTCTGGGCGTTTTTCCCGGGGCAAGTTATCCCATTTGTAACCGCCAATGGCTGCCAGTAATACGGCATCGGACTTGCGACACATCTCAATGGTTTGGGGGGGGAGAGGGTTTCCCGTAGCATCAATAGCTGCACCACCAATTAACGCCTCCTGGAAGTTAAACTCCAAATCGCACTTGTTTGCCACTGCCTTCAACACCTCCACTGCCACGGCCATGATTTCTGGTCCAATCCCATCTCCCGGCAGTAGGGTTATAGTGTACCTTCTCTTCATCAGTCCATCCCACTAATTTTGAACAACCATAACATAATACTGGCAAACCCCACACCCCAAAAATATGTTTCAATCCAATAAGGACTATTACAATATCTTCACAATAACCCCTCAAAATCCCCCGGGGGGGCATCTGAAAATCCATTCTTCGTGCTACCCTAGGGGAGAATGGTCCGTTTCCGTGTTTATTGTGTAGCTCTAAATATATAAATAGTGTTACAATTTTTTTTAAAAGGGGGGCATCTGAGAATCTATTCTTCGTGCTAGCCAGAAGAATGGTGTCTTTCCGTCCAAATTGGATTGTGAAGACACACTGGTATATCGGTTTGGAAGGACAGAAAAATAGAGGCAAGGGAACATATAGAGGATGTAGGGCCTCTAGTAAGGAGCCCAGTACCCCCGTGGGAAGCCATGGACTGGAAAAAAAGTGGTGTTGGGATTGGCAGCATTGACTGGTATTGTCCCAGTGCAGGATTGCAACCGGCCGACAACGGCCCATCCCCTGAGTCGTTATCCCATCAGGGGGCCCGGGTTAAACAACCCAAACCGCCGACGGGGCACCAGCCACAGATTTGATGGCAACAACAGACTACTCGTTGGGGGCTTGTACATGGGGTTTTAGTTGTGAGACACACTGCAGTAAGTAGAGACAAGATAAATCCCTACATGCTATCCCCCTATATCCCCTGTCGGTTTCTGATAAAATCAATAACAACAGGGAAATTAAGTCTATGAAAGCTAGCAACGAAGTTATTGTAGTAGGTGGGGGAATAATAGGCCTTGCCATTGCCATTGAGTTGCGACTAAAGGGCATTGGTGTAACGGTTTTAAGCAGAAACTATGAAGAGGCAGCCACAAACGCCGCCGCGGGGATGTTGGCTCCAAGGGCAGAAGGGCTAACGGGAGCTATGTTAGAATTGGCCCTAACTAGCCTTAACCTGTACCCCGAATGGATTAGAAAACTAGAACATCTTGGTGGGGAGAGTGCAGAATATAACCCCTGTGGTATTATAGCCCCAGTAAAACACCACCCCCACAAACCAGTGGAAAGCAGTCACAGTATATGGTTGGATAGATGTGCCCTGGAGTTTTATCAACCGGGGCTGAGCAAGGAGATAGTAGGGGCTTGGTGGTATCCAGAAGAAGGACAGGTGGCACCCCGTCGTCTTGGCAAAGTCCTGCATCAGGCGGCTCAGTCCCTGGGGGTGGACATCAAAAAGGGGGTAGAAGCCGTAGCCTTTAGTAGAGAAGGGGGGAAAATCAAAAGTATTCTCACCAAATCCGGGATATTTGCCGCTGATACCTACATTGTAGCTGGTGGCGTCTGGTCAGGAAAACTGCTACCTCTGCCGGTAACCCCTGTCAAAGGGGAAATGTTAAGTCTAAAGATGCCCCCCTCTCAACCCCTTAGCAGGGTTATTTTTGGCGAAAACACCTATCTAGTGCCAAAACAAGATGGTACCCTCATAATAGGCGCTACCTCCGTCAACACCTGGCAAGAAGGCAATACCGCTCAGGGGGTTAACGAACTTTTACAAAGAGCTATACAGTTATACCCACCCCTAGCCCAATGGGAACTGTTGGCAACATGGTATGGGTATCGCCCTAATACCCCCGACAGTATGCCTATTCTAGGCTATGGTGACGCGGCCAACTTAATCCTGGCCACAGGGCACCACCGTAATGGCATCCTCCTGGCACCTGTTACCGCCCAACTTATTGCCGAATTGGTTGCTACTGGTCAACAACCCGAGCTACTAAAACACTTCAGTTATAGACGTTTCCACTCCCCCATAACCTATGCCACCCCTGTCGCCAATAGTGCCAACTGTCGGCAAGAAGAGGAAGAAGAAGACTATCTGGTTATTGCCGGGAGGAAGTTTCGCTCTCGCCTTTTAACGGGTACTGGAAAATACAAAAGTATTGAATTGATGCAGAAAAGTGTGGAAGCCAGTGGCTGTGAAATCGTTACCGTGGCGGTGAGGAGAGTCCAAGCAAGGGAAAAGGGACATGAAGGCCTAGCAGAAGCCTTGGACTGGTCTAAAATTTGGATGTTACCAAATACAGCGGGTTGTAATACAGCAGAAGAGGCAGTAAGAGTGGCCCGTCTGGGGAGAGAAATGGCCAAAATGCTAGGACAGGAAGACAACAACTTTGTCAAATTGGAAGTCATCGCTGACCCGAAATATCTACTACCAGATCCTATTGGCACACTACAAGCAGCAGAACAACTGGTAAAAGAGGGTTTTGCCGTCCTACCCTATGTTAACGCCGATCCCCTTCTCTGTAAACGGTTGGAAGAAGTGGGATGTGTTACGGTTATGCCGCTAGGATCCCCCATAGGTTCAGGACAGGGAATTAGGAATCTAGACAACATCAGAATAATTATTGAACAGTCTAAAGTGCCAGTAATTATAGATGCGGGAATAGGCACCCCCAGTGATGCCGCTTTGGGTATGGAAATGGGGGCAGACGCCCTTCTCATAAACACCGCCATAGCCTGTGCAGACAACCCGGTGAAAATGGCAAAAGCCTTCCGTCTGGCCACCGAATCCGGCAGACTGGCCTATAAGGCAGGACGTATCCCAGTCAAATCCTATGCCCAGGCCAGTTCCCCCACTACCGGTCTGGTAAAATAAGTAACACAAACGCCATAATACAGCAAAAACAATGGACTTAAACCTAGTACAGCTACAAAACTTCCTGGACAATCTCTCTTTTGTACTACTTTTTATCTCCATGTTGTGTTACTGGACAGGGGTGGCCTTCCCCCCTCTGCAACTGTTGCCAAAACTGGGTAGTATTACCACCACCGTCGCCAATATTACCATAGCCTTTTTACTACTGGCCCGGTGGATAGAAGGAGGTTATTTCCCCATCAGCAACCTATATGAGTCTCTTTTCTTCCTGGCATGGGGTTTAACTGCAGTACACCTAATGGCAGAGAGGATGTTGGCCAAAGAATATAGTCTATTGCCAGGAGTGGTGACAGCACCAGTGGGAATGGCCATCACCGCCTTTGCCACCCTGTCTTTACCCCCAGAAATGCAAAACAGTCAGCCGTTAGTGCCTGCCCTTAAATCCAATTGGCTGATGATGCATGTAAGTGTTATGATGTTGAGCTATGCTGCCTTAATGGTAGGCTCCCTTCTGGCCCTCACCTTTCTCATCCTCACCCACGGCAAGGAAGTGCCCCTGAGAGGCAGCTCAGTAGGGACAGGTGCTTACAGAAGTGTTAAAAAAAAATCTAGCCCCCATTCTGTAACGTTAGAAAACACAGAAGAAGTCACGGGAAATGGCCCTGTCACCAAAGTAGTATTAAGAGAGAAAACAGAAACACTATCCCCCGAGAGGTTGAGCCTGGCGGAGACTTTGGACAATATCAGTTATCGCATTATCGGTTTAGGATTCCCCCTACTAACCATTGGCATTATTTCCGGGGCGGTATGGGCCAATGAAGCATGGGGGTCATACTGGAGTTGGGACCCAAAAGAAACCTGGGCCTTAATCACATGGTTGGTGTTTGCCGCCTATCTACACGCCCGTATTACTAGGGGATGGCAGGGGAAAAAACCCGCTATCATCGCTTCCTGTGGTTTTTTTGTAGTTTGGATTTGTTACTTAGGAGTAAATCTGCTAGGAAGGGGATTACACTCCTACGGTTGGTTTTTCTAGGCAGGGGAAAAGGAAAATGGGCAAGCAGTTGAAAGTAGCCATCATAGGCACAGGATTTGGACAACAGGTGCATATTCCGGCCTTCAATGAGCACCCCCGCACTAGGGTGGTGGCTGTGTACAATCGTAGCCTAGAGGTAGCCAGACAAATAGCCGCCAAACACAATATCCCCTACGCCTTTGATGACATTGAAGCTATCTGCGGCTGTCCAGAGGTGGACATAGTAAGCATTGCCACCCCTCCCTTCCTCCGTTATGAGATAGCCAAAACCGCCCTCCACCATGACAAGCACCTTTTTTTAGAAAAGCCAGTTAACCTGAATGCCTATGAAACACGGGAGATATACCACATAGCCAACAGCAAGGGCAAAGCCGCAGTGGTAGACTTTGAATTCCGATTTGTGCCCCATTGGCAGTTGCTCCACCAATACCTGGAAATGGGGTATGTGGGGGATATTAGAATGGTGAAGGTGGATTGGTTAGTTCCTTCCCGTGCTAACCCACAAAGGCCTTGGGACTGGTATTCTGTTAAGGAGAAGGGGGGAGGGGTACTAGGAGCCATTGGTTCTCATGCCTTTGATTATATATACTGGCTATTTGGGGAAATTGCCACTATTAGCGCCTATTTAGGCAATGCTATCAAAAAAAGACCAGATCCGTTGGCCAACAACCAGTACAAGCCTGTCACCGCCGACGATATCTGTCTTATAACCTTGGAATTAAAATCCGGCACCCCTGTACAAGTCAACCTCAGTTCAGTAACATATCAAGGAAGGGGCCACTGGGTTGAAATATACGGCGACAAGGGCACACTGGTTCTAGGTAGTAGTAATCTTAAAGACTACATTCACGGGTTTAAACTTTTTGCCTCCCAGAATAACCAACCTCTAACTGAGATACCATTGCCCCCCTCCCTCGCCTTCTCTAAAACCTACGAGGATGGTAGAATTGCCCCTGTCATCAAAGTTATTGACCAGTTGGTAAAAAACATTGACAATCATCAGTCTTTCCCCCCCACCCTCAAAGAAGGCGTTTACTCCCAACTGCTTATGGATTTAACTCACCAGTCTCACAATCAAAAGGCTAGACTAAAAGTGCCCTCCCTAGAAGATTTTCTCTCTGGCAGGGAGTAAAATGTCGCCCACCCCTTGTCAACCCAACCTCAGATCCGTTATAATTGTAAACGCGCCGCGGGATAGAGCAGTCAGGTAGCTCGTCGGGCTCATAACCCGAAGGTCGATGGTTCAAATCCATCTCCCGCAATGGCCAGTTTCCCTTCTTCAACAGCTCCGCCTGTCTAACGTTATTGCAACATAATTTTAAATCGCTAAATCATCACCACTGTCCCCGTCTGTGGCGCATCATTTAGGGGATTGTCGGGGGGCGGAGGGACTTTTATGGCTGTTGTTATTGGGTGTTTTTAGAAGGAGTCTAAGGGCACGGGCATGGGGGGGATTCTGTCGGGGAGGATGTGAGATTTGTAACCCCAGGAGGGCCAGAAGATTCCAACGGTGTTACAGGTGGACAATTGTCAGCAGGGGGATAAAGGGAAAACAAAGAGGCTTCCTTTTATTTCATCTTGCCCAAAAAAAGGCCCAAAAAAAAATATGATGAATATAATCACTCCCCTTGTTTCAGCATTTCTAACCCCCCATATAGAATTCTATAAAAATTCTGGTTTTTATTGTTGGACCAATTGTACACTTTTAGTTCCCCCTGAAAGATTTGTGGTAAGTAAAAAACAATTCTAGTTGTTCAAGTAGAAAAGGCGAGAAGTTCAAAAATTCTAAAAATCCAAGAGTAAAATTTTTAGAAGAGAAGAAGCTAAGAGGTGAAAGCCGGCAAGCTAAGGCGGAAAAGAAGCTAAAAGTAGTACAATCACGGCAAAAACCCTCTGAATCCCCCAATAGCGTTGTTTGTGTTGTTTAATAAAATAAACCCAACAAAAAAAGCAGACGAAACTGGAAGAAAACGTAAGGGACAGTAGGGAAAACCTAGTCAAAAAATTTAGATAAAATGGTAGAATATAATCGCGGCACTACCAGGACAACATTGGGAGAAGAAAAAAGAGAGAAATAATGGTAGAATTGGCAGAATATGGGACGTGGTCCTCACCCATAACCTCCGATTTGATTGTAGCAGGGACTGTTGGTTTAAGTAGCCCATCTTTCCATGGGGAGAATATATACTGGTTGGAAAGTCGCCCCTTAGAAGGAGGCAGAAATGTCATTGTAAAATACTCCCCCGACGGCACAACAGAAGACGTGACACCATTCCCCTTCAATGTGCGCAGTCGAGTACATGAATACGGTGGAGGGGCATTTGTAGTATATAAGGACACTGTCTATTTTACCAATTTTCAAGACCAAAGGGTGTATGTACAAAAAATAGGGGAAAAACCACAACCCTTAACCCCAGAAAATAAATTGCGCTATGCCGACTTTTGTGTGGATACCCTCCGCAATAGGTTAATATGTGTAGCAGAAGCCCATTTTTCCTCCCCACCGGAGAATACCATAGTGGCTATTAGTCTGGATACAGGAAAAATTACCACCCTGAGTAGGGGCGCAGATTTTTACTCCTCCCCCCGTGTTTCCCCAGATGGTAGTAAATTGGCTTGGCTACAATGGAATCACCCCCATATGCCCTGGGATAGTACCTTTTTATGCCAAGGAGAATTCAATGGGCAAGGAGAGATTGAAAACATCAGGGTAATCGCCGGTGGAGACAACGAGTCTATATGTCAACCAGAATTTAGCCCCCAGGGTGTATTATACTTTAGCAGTGACCGTAGCCAGTGGTGGAATCTTTACCGTTGGCAAGGAGAGACAGTCAAAGCAGTTTACCCCCTGGAAGCAGAAATCGGCTACCCTCACTGGGTATTTGGGGAATCCGTATATGGGTTTAGTCACCAAGAGGAGATTATTTGTGCCTATACTCAAAGGGGATGTTGGTATCTGGCAAAAATCGACCTGTCTAGACAGCAATTCTACCCCATTAGTCTCCCCTTTACCACCATTAATTACCTAAGAGTAAAGGATAAGGAAATACTATTCATCGGCAGTGCCCCCCATCAACCATCAGCAGTTGTTAAAATGAACTTGGCACAAGGGGAGTACCATATACTAAAACAGTCTAGCAACCTGGACATAGACGAAGGATATATCTCTACCCCCCAAGCAATAGAATTCCCCACCAGTAACGGTAAGACTGCCCATGCTTGGTATTATCCCCCAAGGAACAAAGACTTTCAAGCCCCCGAAGGCACAAAACCCCCCCTGTTGGTAAAAAGCCATGGTGGACCCACAGCTATGACCTCCCCCGCCTATAATCTAAGAATACAATACTGGACTAGTCGCGGTTTTGCCCTGGTAGACGTTAACTATGGAGGTAGCACGGGGTATGGGCGACAATATAGGGAAAGACTATACGGGCAATGGGGTATAACAGATGTGGAAGACTGTGTCAATGCCGCCAAGTATCTGGTAGAAAAGGGATTGGTAGACGGCAACAAACTGGCCATTTCTGGTAGTAGTGCAGGGGGTTACACCACCCTTGCCGCCCTAACATTCCATGACACATTCAAAGCGGGCGCCAGCTACTACGGGGTAAGCGATTTAGAAATCCTAGCCCAGGATACCCACAAATTCGAGTCTCACTATCTGGATAAGCTGATAGGCAACTATCCCGAAGCCAAAGAAGTCTACAGGGCTAGATCCCCCTTATACCACATAGACAGACTATCCTGTCCTGTCATTTTCTTTCAGGGTTTAGAAGATAAAATTGTACCCCCCTCTCAAGCAGAGAGAATGTATCAGGCATTGAAACAAAAGGGGATTGACACTGAGTATATCACCTTCCCCGACGAACAACATGGTTTCAGAAAAGCAGAAAATATCAAAAAAGCCCTAGACAGTGAGTACTTTTTCTATATGAGGGTATTCGGGTTGCGGCCAACAGGAGTAAGATAAGAATAACTGTAATAATGGCACTGATGGGAAAATGAGTGGACTATTAGTGCGTGCTACATTTGTGTTATTAACGTTTCTGCCACCAACACTGCCAGTAAAGGCAGAGGGAGAAAATCCATTCCGGGTATGTATGCGACAACTGCAAGAAAGCGGGGTGACAGGTGAAAAAGCTCAAGTGGGATGTGCCACCTCCCTATCCCCCCAAGAATTCTCTGGTTGTGTGTCTAAAATCGTAGCTACCGGTATCCCCCCAGAAACCGCCCTAACCAGCTGTTATCAGGTTAGACGCCCTCTAGAAATGGCCAATTGTGTAGTTGATATAGATAAAAAAGTGCTACAGATAAGGGAGAGTGCAAAAGGGGGAGAAACACCATTACAACTAGCACTAAAAACCTGTCAGAGGAGTCTGTTGCCCAAAAGGCAGGCAGAATGCGTAATTGGCCTTGCAATCAGTGGTAGCAACCCCATGACGGCTATGGAAACCTGTATTAAAGCCCAAGATTTCCCAGATGCCCTTTTCCCCAGCGAAAAGCCTTAATGCACCGGGTGAGACTCTCCAATTCTAGGCTCTGTACCTGCTAAAATCCTCTCTATGTTACTACGGTGTCTAAGGATAACATACACACCGGCGAGTAAGGCAAAAGTTACATAGGGGGGGGAGGGTATAACAATCCAAGTAAGGATATTAACAGCAATGGCGGCAGCAATGGAACTTAGGGAAACTATACGGGAAATAGCTACCACTACCAGGAAAACAGAAAACGAGCCTAACCCCAACAGGGGATTGATGGACAACAGAATCCCAAAGCCAGTGGCTACCGACTTACCCCCCGTGAAATTCAACCAAATGGACTTACTATGCCCCACTACAGCTAGTAAGGCACATGTGACAGTTAACCAGTCTTGCCAAGAGGAGGGAATGGATTCTGGGTAAAACCGATACAATAACCTAACGGCTAATACCGCCAAGACTCCTTTCATTACGTCTACTACAAATACTACTAATGCCGGCCATTTGCCCAAATTCCTAAGTACATTTGTAGCACCAGTAGAACCCGAGCCGTATTGTCGGATGTCAATGCCTTTCAACCAACGGGCAATAAGATAACCGGTAGGGATGCTACCCAAAAGATAGGCCACCAGAAACAGCAGTAGACAAAGCAAAAAAGAAACAGTCATGGGCTAGAATACTAAGGGCGCACTTCCTCTGATTATATCCTATTGTTCCACTTCTATCTCCCATGGAGTTACTGGTTATAAGTAACGGGCATGGTGAAGATGCCATTGCCATAAGAATAATCCAGGCCCTGCAAAAAATCTCCCCTGACGCCCGGGTGTGGGGGTTGGCGATGGTTGGAGAGGGTTTTGCCTATGGACAAGCCCATATCCCCCTCATTGCTAGGGTTAAGTCTATGCCTTCCGGGGGATTCATCTACATGGATAAAAAGCACTTGTGGCAAGACATCCGTCAGGGATTATTAGCCTTGATTATATCCCAGTATAGGGCCACCAGGAAATGGGTACAAAAACACCCAGGGGGTATAATCCTGGCCGTCGGTGACATTCTTCCTCTTCTATTTGCCTGGCTTAGTGGTGCTAAGTACTACTTTGTTGGTACAGCCAAATCCGAGTATTACCTCAAAGACGAGGAGGGGTGGTTAGAAGAAACCCCTTGCTGGGAGAGGTGGTTTGACTCTGTTTACTACCCCTGGGAGCGTTGCCTTTTGAAGCATCCCCGTTGTATGGGGGCGTTTCCCCGTGATTCCTTCACTGCCTCTTCCCTTCGTCGCTATGGAATTAGGGTGTATGACTGTGGTAACCCTATGATGGATGGTCTAGATACAACAATACCCCATTATGACGACAATCTCCTTAAAATTCTACTATTACCCGGCTCTAGATTTCCCGAATCCCTCCATAATTGGCGTTTAATTCTCCTGGCCATCGACTCCCTCCTCCCCGACTTCCCCGTAGACTTACTATTTGTTGCGGCTATTGCCCCCTATTTACCCCTAAAGGATTTTACTGATATTCTTAAGGGATTTCAATGGTCGGAAGACGAAAAAACAGTAAATGTACCGCTTAACCCTGACGACAAAATAGTTTTTACTAAGAGAGGTAGACAACTGGTGGTAAGTCAAAACAGTTACACTCAGTGTCTACAATATTGTGACATGGCGATAGCAATGGCTGGCACTGCCACTGAACAATTTGTGGGTTTGGGCAAACCCGTAATTGCCTTCCCTGGCCGAGGTCCGCAATACAACTTGCAATTTGCCCGTAATCAGCGTCGACTTTTGGGTATCTCTCTCCAATTGGTAGATAATCCCCAACAAGTGAGGGAAAAAATATTACAATTATTGTCAGCACCAGACTTGTGGGAAATGATTGCTGCCAATGGCAAAAAAAGACTCGGACAGGGCGGTGCCTCCCAAAAAATTGCCACCATTTTATGTCAACATAGTGATTCTTAGGACCACTTGTAACTAGCTTCCAAAGACAATGGATGTACAAGAATTGATAGAAAGATATAACAGGGGGGAGACAGACTTTCAGAAGATTGAGCTAAGGGGGCAATTTATGGGTAATATTGATCTTCAGAGAATTAATCTGAAAGAAGCAGATTTGAGTGGTGTAACTTTCGTCGACTGTAAATTGATTGAGGCCAACCTAAAAGAAGCAAATTTGACTAAGGCAGTTGTAAAGGGAGACTTACAGGGGATAAACCTAATTCAGTCTCAACTGGTGGGAAGTGATTTTGAGGGTAGTAACTTAAGCGATGCCAGTTTGAGGAATGCTAATCTGAGTGAGGCTAACTTTAGTAATACCAGGCTAGTGTGCACCTTGTTACACGATGCAATTCTAAAAAAGGCTAATTTTAGCAATGCCACGATGATTAATTGTCTCCTCAGTCGTGCCAATCTGACAGATGCCAATTTACAAGGCGCCAATTTACAGGGTAGCAACCTTACTAATGCCATCTTGATCAATACTAACCTAGAGGGAGCTAACTTGTCCCTCTGTCAACTAAATGGGGTGAATGCTGTGGGAGTAAAGGCAGAAGGCGCCAACTTCAGCCATGCCAGTCTGGCAGGCGCCAATTTTGCTGGCGGGGTATTTCGTCGTGCCAATTTTTATGGCGCGCACATGGCTTGGTGTAGTCTAAGAATGGCGGATTTTTCCGAGGCAAATCTTGAAGAAGCCAACCTTTTGTGGTCTAATTTAACTCGTGCTAATTTAACAAAGGCTAGTCTCATTCGTGCTAATATCAGCCAGACTAATTTTGAAGGCGCCAATATCACTGATTTAATATTCAAATAATACAAGCGAGGGCTCATGACTGTAAGTCTTCCCCCCACTATCCCCCCTTTCACTGGAATGCCTGTTTTGTTATACCATACACCAGCTAAGTTGACTCCCCATTACTGGAAAACCTGTTTGACGATAATACAATACTCCCCCTCACAGTCTACATAAATTGACTTCCTTTTCCATAAGTTTGATTCCCTCAATAATTTTTTTGCCGGAAATCTACTACGTGAATTGGGCTATTTTCTGGAGACATTATAATATTACAGACTTAAACTCTAGAAAGTAAATTTCCCCCTGCAAAAACTCATTGCATAATGCATAAATTGATTCCCTTTGCCGGATGTATATAGTGAGCTCAAACAGTTTACCTTTTGTATTATGCTACACCCATCTGGTTTAGATATCTACCCCCCCTTCATTTTGCCTAACAGTAAAGAGTCTCCTCTGGTGTTACTCAAATTCCTTCTGTTTTTACACAAAGAAAACCTAATACCTCTTTTCCTATTAGATGGGGTTAAATTTCCCATAAATCCCCTAGTTTATACTCGTAAAGGTAAGGTTATTTCCGCTGTTGATGTTATAAAGCATTTTCAGCATAATCCTCCTGCTGTGCTGTTTTTCGGCTCCCATTTTCTGGTAAACATTTCCGGGGATTTTATTTTTGAATTTGGGGAGAAGGAATTGGAAACATTTTTACTGTTTACTCTTCATGGATTAATATTGGAAAACCAACGAGAAGAATACGAGTTTATCCCCTGGAAAAGTTGGCAGGGTTTAGACTTATACTTTTACGATGGGGGAGCATTATTTACAATAGTTTTGAAAGATGAACTACATGGTAAAATAATGACTATAACCTCTAGAATTTACAATTCTACTTCTGCGACTCTAGAGAACAACTTGCCCCTATTGTTGGGATATTTTGTCTTAAAAAAAATCTGGCATAGCACAAAAATGGGTGAGAGTTGGATGGGGGTTTTGGGAAACAACATTCTCTTTTTGAATAGCAAAATACTGTTATATATAGTAAACAATATCCTTCCCGACATTCAGCTTGGCAAGGAAGAATTGGGAATACTCATAGATTCGGTTTCAAGCTGGGGTGAAGGAGAATAAAATCCCCTTGACAGATAGACAAAAATAGAGGACAGTATAATTCCCAAATCCCTCGGCGGAGTAGAGAAACTTTCTGTTTTTTCCGTTTATTTTTGCAGCAACATACTAAGGTAGTACTTTTCTAGGCATTTCCTAAAATTGTGCCCGGCAATTATTGTTAACTCCGCCGGCCATTGTTTAAAAAGTTGTCTCGAAACCCCTATTATTAATCATGAGGGTAGAAGAGTTTTAAATTGATGGAAAGTCCACCATAAGCCGATAAAATCCCCCTGCATAAAATTGCTAATTGCCTTTAGATACCAAAACTCTTTTACCCCTGGTTGAATTGCTATCGCCTTGTCAATAGCCTTCTCCCCTTGTTTTCCACGCCAATCGTATAGGTAGAGGAAACTTAAATAGGCATGGTTGTAGGGGTTATCGGGATTTTCCTTTACCAACAAAAAGGCGGTTTTTATAGCTTGATTGACTTTTTGTTGTAATACTTGGGAGAGAAGAAGAGTGTAGAGATAATCCAGATTATTTTCCCGGGAAAGACGGTATGTTATTGTCTTTTCTGCCACAGACAGGTAATCTTGGATAGGGTCATATTGATTAATTCTACCTATTTCACTGAAAAGATGGCCAAACTCGTCAATACCCCTAGGCAAAATGGCTGCCAAAAGTCTTAACTGACTGACTAAGTCCAACTCTCTGTCGTGGGGGATAGTAGTTGAATTCTGCTTTATGCTAACTTTAATTTCCGGGATAGCAACGGGGTGTGTTTCTCCAGTCTTCTGGTGTAAATAGGTAACCCTTAGGGTATAATCCCCTTCCGGCATATTTTCGGGGATATACATTGCCATATTTTCTGTCAAAGAGAAGTCTTGACCAGGAGGCAAATTGCGGCTATTTTTATCATATAACTCCCCACAACCTAACCTGTGATCATGTATCCATTTTTTTTCGGGATTATCTACGGAAACCCAGTCTATAATCAGGATGCCATTTATAAGTTTATCCCAACTGCCAACCCACTGATAATTAACAGGAATAACCTCCCCTTTTCCAAACTCTCTTGGCAATAATACTCCTTCTAGTCTTAGCTGGCTTCCCCTAGTATCCAACATTTTTACCTCATTTTTTGGTTCAATACTGTGAAACAATCTTAACTCACTTCCATCCGGCAGATTCCAGGTATTTACCACCCGAAATTTTTCGCTTTTTTCTACTTTTTTAATCATTTCCCTTTGACTATCAGAAATTGGGCCTTGATAACCAGTCTTAGTAAGGAACCAATCCAGGGATTTAATGTCTTCGGAAATATATTTTTTCTTCACGCCCACCTCCCTCCCAAAAACCCGAAAGCCGGAAATAGCCCCATAGAAAGATATGTTATACTGATTGACCTCAGGAGTGGAAGGCAAAACACCTATATTTGTTTTCAAATAAGGGTTGTGGTTTATAACAGTTTCAACCACTTCTCGAGTCGCCCAAGGTTTGCCTCTGTAGGGGAAACGTTGCATTTTTGGACTCAATTTAGCAGTAACAAAACTCCATCCTATGGGGAAACTATTTAGAGTCATTAACACGATTAATACAACAGTTGTTAAAATCCTAATAGTCAGTTTACCCCGGCCTTTGTAACTATATATCAACGCTGAAATTACCAGACATCCTGCGGGTAACAGGGGTAATATGTAACGTATGTCCTTGTTGACATTTAGGGAGGATAGAAGGTAGCCACCCAGGAAAAACATCAACATCCATCCAAAAACCATTCCCTGTTTTTTGTTACAATATCCAGTGGTAATACTAATAATATTTCTAGAGTTGATGAGGCATTTTAAAAGCCAGTATGCTCCAAAGCCAAGGGAAATTATAAATAGAAATGATGAGAGAATATACGGTATACTTTCAGCATACAAGGTCCAGGCTTTTAAGGTGTTTAATGGTGGCTCATTTTCGACAATTGCTGAGTCAATGGTGGCCCTTTTGCCGGCGGTAAAAATAGTCAACCAATTGGTGCGATACCAGGGACAAAAAAATACAGCTGCCACAAGTAAACTAACAGTAAATTGGCACAGTTTAAGCCAAAGTTTGCAGATTATAGTGGAAAGAAAAACATAAATCATGGGGAAGAGGAGGAAGAAAAGAGAAGTCTGTTTCAGCAACAAGCATAAGCCAAGGGAGATGCCGAGAATAATACCCCAAAAGGCAGAATTCCCCACAGAGAAATACCAGTAACTGAGGGAGGTAAAGGCAAAAGTGACAAGAGATGCTAGAGGGAAATCTAGTAAAAACTCGCGTCGGTAATAGTATAAACCGGGGATAAGTTGGGAGAGGATGCAGGCAAATAAAGCCACTCTTTGGTTGAAAAACAATTTACCCAAAAAAAAGAGACTCACCAATAAGACAAAATTGAAAAGTGATAATACCAGACTGCCAGTATCAACACTTGCCCCAAATACAAAAAAGAAAAATGCCGTGATAATATACATACCAGGGGGCACTTTTTTAGAAAGAAGCCAAAAATCGCGCCACCAATCCCCATCCAGCCAGCGGGGGTTTTTCAATGCCTCCTGATACAACATGACACCATTAAGATATTCTGACTGATCCCATGCTGGTATGCTATTATCCAAGGCAAACCAGACTTGATCAAACAAAAAACTAAATCCCCATATGCCTACAAGACACACAAAAGTCCTAAGGTTGGGGGGGAAAGAGAAGGGAAATTTCATGTTGATAAAGGCAGGCATATTCAGTCAAATATCTAAAACATCCAGTAGCCATCAAAGACGTCTGGAAAAAGACATATCCTACTAGACACCTGGCATCAATAGAGTATTTTTGGAAAAAGAGTATATACCGTCAGACACCAGGTGGTAATGAAGGGTGTCTGTGGGAAGCAACATATCTTGTTAGACACTTAGTAGCCATCAGGAATGTCTAGGAAGAAAAGTATATACTGTTAGACGGCTAGCAGTAATCGAAGACGTCTGGGATAAAAGGTATACACTACTAGACACCCAGCCGCCGTCAAGGGTATATGACACCCAGTCAGCTGCCAGTGTATATCACCTGAAGACACCTTGCCGCCGCCAGGAGTATCCGGAGGAGTATACTGCCAGACACTTGATAGCAGTCAAATCCATTTAGATGCCTAGTCGCTGTCAGGAGTGTCTGGGAAGGAGAAGTTAATAACAAATCAAGGGTGTCCATGAGAATAAGATGTATACTGTTAGACAGCTAGTAGCCAATATACAGAGTAAACAGCATACCCTGTAATGGAGCTATTAAACAACTAGTAGCCATCAAGACTGTCTGGGAAGAGAGTATATACTGTTAGACAAGACAGCTAAAAGTCAGGGAGGCAACGGAAGGGGGTATACCCTATCAGACAACTTATAGTTGTTAGGGGTATCTGGAAAAAAGTCTATACTGTTTAGACATGGGATAAGTCAAGTCTTTTTAGAGAAAAAACTATATCTCCTCCCCCCGGTGGCAATCAAACATGTCTAGGGGAGAAAGTATATGCCACTAGACACCCTGCTGCCGTCGGGGGTGTGTGGAAAAAAGCATGTCTTGTCAGACAACATCCGGCAATAAAACTGGCGCAAAAAATGGAATCCCCCAGATAGGCAAAAAGGGTTAAGGCAAAAGTAGAAAAGAGGCAGTATTAATTCAGAAACCCCAACAAGGAGGAAAATATGAGAAGAAGATAAACACTTAAAGGGGTTTAACAGAAGGAAAGTTAACAGGCAGAATATAAGTCAATTTCCTCACATACATACTCCCTCTTGTCATTCCTTGTCATTATCCCCAATTTAACTACTCTGCCAGTCTATCCATCCCACACAAACTAACCATATGGATTTACAAACACTTCTATTACTCATCTCCCTCTGGTTGCATTATGCCAGTCTACTGTATTCAATAACTGACTATTGTCTTTTTACAATTTAGTTGTCTCGTATTGTCTACAATTACCCTTTTCCCCCTCTTTTAACCCAGTCTACTGTATGGAAATCTATCTCCCCCTCATCCCATTTCAATTGACTATCTGGATTTACTCCTTCCCCTTCCCCTTAGTTACCTTTCTTCTTCTGTTTTATCCTATCCCATCAACATACTAACTCCCTATATTCACACCATCTAATGACTCCATGTGATAGACTAGCTGTTCAGGTTGACAATGACTATTTTTGTATTCTTCTAGTCTGGTTGTCTCATATATACAATTATCCTCTTAGCCTTCTCCAATCCAGTTAATTCATACCTCTATCATTGTTGATACTTTTTTTTTATCGAGTTGTTTCATCTAATCCAACTAATCCCGCCATCAAGTCGTCACCCCCAGTCACACGTAAGCCTGTTGTCTGCATCCTCTTTTTTTCCTTCTTCTCCCCTCATTTATCTGGATTAATATCCTCCCCTTCTTTTCCCATCCTCTCACCCATGACTGTCTGATGGATATTTTCTCCTTGTATACTCCTATGTCTGGGTTGACAATTACTCCTTCTATCCCCCCACCAGTGGCTAGATATGTATTCTTTCCCTCTATTGAATCCAAAATCAAGCCACCAACTAAACTAACATTTCTATCTCCCTTTAACCAACTGTCTTAGGTATACACTCCTTCCTCTTTGTTTTCCCCCACAATAAACACCCCCTTTTTACTTTTCTGCTTTTCTGCTTTTCTGCTTTTCTGCTTTTCTACAACCGCACTAACATTTACCCCTTTATTCTACTCCCCCATAACCCATTATTGACCATCTGAATAGAAACTTCCCTTCTGTCTTCCCATTAACCAACTATCTGAATTAATAATCTCTCTTTTTGTCTACCCAACCATGTCTATTCTCCCTTTGTTTTCCTTACCACAGCCTCTGGATTGAAATTTCCCTTCTCAATATAAACCCCTCTAAATATAGAAAAGGTAAGTATAAATCCAAAAGTGGTATTGGAGGATAATTGTATTCAATAGGAGAATATGAAGTAATAGTGCCAATAAACTAACTAGCCTGAATAAGCCAAAAAAATATAAATCCAGAAGGCAGAATTATTTAAAAGTGGCAACTGGATTTGGGAGGGGAATAGAAATAATGAGATAAGTAGAGGAAATAGACTGGGGAGAGATAACAACAGAAGTGACCATAAGTGATTGACAGGAAATAGCAGGTGATAGTGTCAATCCAGAAGAAATTAGCTGGGTGGAATAACCCCAATAGGGTAGGTAAAAAAAGGAGTATAACAAAACAACTAGTCAAGCCGCCAGACTGCCGCGGGGAGAAAGGGGATATGAATCCAGAGGGTGAGTGGATTGAGAAAAGTCAGAAAGGCAACTGTTAATTCCAAACAACCTACAAATCTGCTTAAATAGACTTAGGCGTTGTGGAAAAAGGGATTTTTATATAGATAATCAAACTGGGGATTAGGAAGAGTCATCAATGTAAACCAATGAGTCGTATAAACAACTGGATTAGAGTATTAATAGGATTAAATATAAGCTCAAATAGACTATCAAAGTGGGGCAAAAAAGAGGAATAAATAAAGTATAATTTGTCGAATCGAGTGGTCAAAAGGGGGAAGGGTATATTGAAGAGAATTGGGAGTCTAGATGGTTGGTTTACATGAGACAGGGGAAGATGGCAAGAGGAAGTGTCAATCCAAGGGGTTGATTTGTGGAAAGCAACTGGATGAAAAGGGAGGTAAGAGGGGTGGTTGTATTATATAAAATGGAGTAACCGCCTTGGGAGTATATAACAAGAAAATTAGTGTTAATCCAGACTACAGGTTTATCAGGAGTGAATACATGAAAGGAGGTAACGGGAGTAGTTATAAGTCTAGGAGACTGATTTCTAGAAACCAACCATAAGAGGATAGATAAAATAGATAAACAGGAGTAATTGTAAAGGCAGGCTGCCGGTTTACAGGATAAATAATCAGACTGAGAGGAAACAACAACAGAGGTATACATCTACACGGAAAATATAGATGGTTGGGCAAGACAGAAAAAAGATAGAATACAGACAATCAAATGTCAGCTATACCAGCTAAGGTAGTCGGTTTAGAGAAATAAGAATAGGTTTACAGCAAAACGGCTGATTTATAGGAAGTGACTTCCTTTGGAAAAAGCAACAGCCGTAGGAAGGTAACAAGACTTAAAGAGTATAAATAGAGTGAGAAGCGGTATAAAAAAAGACAGTCAAAAAACAAAGGCAATCAAGTGGGGTAGACAGATACATGTGGAAGAAACAATGTAAATCTAGACGGCTGACTAATATAAGGAAAGGTATGATGCTAATTCAGACGTCTAATAAGACAATGGCAGTGGAGGCAGGCAAAAACAGTCGTTGTTATTTATAGCCAGTGTAGGTGGGGTGGTTAGACTGGGGGAATATACAAAGGGGGAATACAAGTCTAGACAAAAGGGTATAACTATTCCACACAGAAGGATATGGGGTGGAGTGACAACACTAGAGAAAACAAGAAGGGAAAATACTAATTTAGGCAGCTGATTTATGAAACTAGACAATTAGGCTTAAACCAGATTGGAATAGTTAGCGGGGGTGGTTTTAAATTCAGACGACTGGCTTTGGGAAGATATAAAGGATAAGTATCAGTTTAGACAAGAGGATACGACTATCAATAAATTGATTGGCTTAGGAAAAAAAGAATAATACAAACAACTTAAATTTGAGTGGGAGAAAAGTATATGGGGTAAAACAAGAGCTTATAAACCAAGACAACTGAGTCATATAATTTTACTAGGCTAAAAAGAATAAAAGAAATGGTTATCAATCCATATAGCCGGTTGAAGGGTAACTAGGGGAGAAAAAGACTGACATAGACGCATACACTACCAGCAATAAAACCGAAGTAGAAAATGAATACAGAAAAATGTGGAAATACAATCAGCAGAAGAAGGTGTCAACCCAAACCACCGGATATGTATGGGATAACCCTATTGGCGAGGAATAAAGATAACTAGAGTAGTTTTAAATTCGGACAATAGTTTATATGACATAACTGGGAGGGGAGAGGGATTAGACTGACGGGAAGGAAATTAGAGTGGTTGCAAACCCAGACGGCTAGTTTAGACGTGTCAATTATACTCAAAAAAGATGACAAGAGAAACTATAAATTGACTGGTCAGCTGGGGAAGAGATGGTAATAAACAATATAGACAGTTAAAGATGGGGCAAGATAATCAGACTTAAGAAGACAAAAAGAGAGAATATAAATCTAGGCTTTTGACTCACATAGAGTAATAGAGTAACTGGGAGAAAAGAGGTAAAAAAAGTAATTTTTTAAATACAAACGGCCAGTTTATATGAGATATGAATTGGGGAAGGCAACCAGATTAATCAGACTGGGGTAGAAAGAGAAAATACAAAAAGTGAGATAAATTGGAGGGAGTAAGGAAAGACGAAAAGGCGGGGTGTAAAAGCCACCAAGGGGTGGGGAATGAGAAAGAAAACAATCAGTAGTTGATGGGGGTAGTTGTTTAGAGAAGTTGTTTACAGTCAGTGGCAGCTTAACAAGAGGATTGGGGGGAAGATGAAGGGGGAGGAGGGGGAGAAAAAGAGGTGGATTGAGACTGAGACTGAGATTGAGACTGAGATTGAGACTGTAGGAGGGATTTAAGTCTCTCCTTCTCCCATAATAAACTTTGTTCTAATTGTTGCAACTCCTCCCTTCTAGTCTCAATTTCCAAACGCATCCTAGTTAAATCCTGACTTTGGGAAGTCAACTCCTGTCGCCATTTTTCCAGACGGGCTTGTTCCTCTGGAATGTTAATGTTATGATTACAATGGCCTTCCACTAGAAACTCCTTCAAGATACTCAAAACCCAGTCTCTTGCCGACTGACAACGCAAAATCTGATAATCCCTATTCAACTCCACCAGTAACAACAAACCCTCAGTAAAATTATCATCCTTTTCTAGGGGAAGATACTTGTTATCACATAAGGTCCATTGTAAACGAGACTCCTCCACTGCTAAAAGATGTAATTGTAACTTTCCCGTTTCTTTGTTTTTCACCACTTCAGCCAAATATAACATCGTCATAGGCAACCCCCCACAGGTGGGAGTAACGACAAATAGCCGTTACCCGCCATAAACACTATTTCAAAAGCTGTAGACGTTTTCGAAGAATCTCCCTTTGTTTTTGGCTTTCCTCCAAGGCGTGACGTGTAGTTTCAACTACCAACGTCGGCGCCTTTTCTGTAAAATTGGGATTATTAAGACGCCCCTGTAAGGAATTTATTTCCGATTCAATTTTAGCCAGTTTTTTCTCCAACTTGGCGGTGAATTTTTCTACATCTATAACCCCCTGTAGGGGTATCAAGACTTGAATTGTACCAACAACAGAGGCAATGGTTTTAGCAGTATCCTCTTCCTCCAAACGGGAGACAATGCGGATGTTTTCCACCTTGGCTAAATCCCGGATAAACAGGTGGGTTTTCTGGAGGATTTCCCTCTCCCTAGGGTTTTCCGACTGAAGTATAACGTTTACTTTAACCGCCGGTTTGATTTCCGCCTCCGCCCGAAGATTACGTATTACTCTAATAGTTTCAAATAGCAATTGAAATTCACTTTCCAAATCCTCGTCAATGAGACTGTTGGGAATAAGGGAGGGAGGAGATGATATTTCTGGTTGCTTTGTGGAAGTAATCGTCTCTTTCATTCTGGGGTGAGATTGACGCCGGCTGGGTATCTGTTTCAGAAAACTGGCAAAAGAGGCAACAGTAGCCTTTCTCTTGTCGGCAAAGAGAAGACTGTTATAGGAAAACTGGAGAATGTAAAACAAACCAACCAGACGGAAGAAAGAGGGGAAAAGGGGTATACTGTCAACGGCAGAAACCACTGCTGCAGCAAGTCGGAAGACGACTAGCAAGACAACCAGCAGAATGACTACTAATAGGGGTTGTTGGTATTCTGCCAGTGTTTTGGGAATTTGATTTAATAAACCAACAACCGACTTAAGGTATAAAGACTTGGAGTGGGGAGGAGTGTCATCGGCAAAAGAGGTTTTATTATCCCTGGCAACTGTAAAGAAAGAATTATTCTTGGTTATTGTAATCAACTCATCCACCACGGGGAAAGACTGTAAGGCTAAACTGTCGTCTTGTTTTTGGGTAAGGGTATGCCAAATCTCTTCAGTGATGTGAGGCATAAAAGGATGCAGCAGTTTTAATATCCCCTCCAATACATAGGCAAGGGTTTGTTGTGCTACTTTACGAGAGGTAGGATTGGCATCTTGTTGTAGACGGGGTTTTACTAACTCAATATACCAATCACAAAAATCCCCCCAGATGAAATCATACAACCCCTTGGCCGCCTCCCCTAAACCATAATTTTCCAAGTAGTCAGTGGTTTGTTTTACCACCCGGTTAAATCGAGATAGAATCCAACGATCACTCAATTCCAGTTCGGTTAAACTAGGATAACCCAATTGTGCCGGGGTTTGCCCATCCAAATTCATCAAGACAAATCTTGCAGCATTCCACAGCTTGTTGGCAAAATTCCTAGATGCCTCTACTGATTTCGATTCATCCGTTTTACGATCGTACTGTAAAGATATATCTTGTCCCGCACCGGCTACTTCTCTTATCAGGGTATATCTTAAAGCATCTGTACCATATTTGTCGCACAGCAGTAGAGGGTCAATACCATTATTGGCAGATTTAGACATTTTCTTGCCATTTTCATCCCTAACCAAGCCATGGATATAGACATCCCGGAAGGGGATTTTGCCGGTAAAGTGACAAGACATCATAGTCATTCTTGCCACCCAGAAGAAGATGATGTCAAACCCTGTTACCATGGTGGTGGTAGGGAAGTAGACAGAGAAATCCTCGGTATTCTTTGGCCATCCCAGGGTAGAAAATGGCCACAATGCGGAGGAAAACCAGGTATCCAACACATCAGGATCCTGTTGTAGGATTATATCATTTCCATAGATGGCAGTGGCCTTCTTCTTAGCCTCTTCTTCGTCGAAAGCCACCACGAAGGGGGTGTCATCAGTAATTTCCCCATTAGTTTTGCTAACCACATACCAAGCGGGGATTTGATGTCCCCACCAAAGTTGACGGGAGATACACCAGTCTTGTATTCTGAGCAACCAATCCCGATAGACTTTGGCCCATCTTTCTGGTATAAAACGGGGGGATTGGTTATTTTCTAATTCATACAAAGCCTTCTCTGCCAGGGGTTTTATTTTCACAAACCATTGGGTGGAGACAAGAGGCTCAACAGGCACTTTCCCCCGGTCACTATATGGTACACTATGACGATAGGGTTCTACTTTTACCAGATACCCCTCCGCCTCCAGACGTTTTACTATATTCTGTCTAGCCACAAACCTGTCTTGTCCTGCAAATTCCCCCCCCTCTTGATTAATGGAACCATCTTTGTTTAGAATGTTGATCATGGGGAGATTGTGACGTTGACCTATTTGAAAGTCGTTAGGATCATGAGCTGGAGTTACTTTAACACAGCCAGTGCCAAAATTGGGGTCAACGAAGTCATCAGCAATGATGGGGATTTCGCGGCCGACGAGGGGGAGGGTAACACTTTTGCCAATTAGAGACTGATAACGGGTATCATGGGGATTGACGGCAACGGCGGTATCCCCCAACATGGTTTCTGGGCGAGTGGTAGCAACCTGGATATAGCCACTACCATCAGTGAGTGGGTAACGGATGTGCCAGAGAAAGCCGTCGACTTCTTTGTTTTCTACCTCCAAGTCAGAGACAGCAGACTGGGATTCCGGACACCAGTTTACCATGTATTTACCCCGGTAGATCAAGCCTTCTTCATACAGACGGATAAAGGCAGTTTTGACAGCAAAAGACAAGTCTTCATCGAGGGTGAATTTTTCCCTACTCCAGTCTGCGGATAAACCCAGTCTTTTCAGTTGCTTAACGATGGTATCACCTGACTGTTGTTTCCACTGCCATGCCCTTTCCAAAAATTTTTCCCTACCTAAGTCGTAGCGGGTTTTGCCTTCTGCCTTTAGTTGTTTTTCGATGAGGGTTTGTACGGCTATACTAGCATGGTCGGTGCCGGGGAGACAAAGAGTATTTTTTCCCTTCATGCGGTGATAACGCACGAGGGTGTCAATGAGGGATATATTAAAAGCATGCCCCATGTGTAAGTTACCTGTGACGTTTGGCGGAGGTATGACGATGGAATAGACTTCGTCGCCGGCATGGGGGTTAGCTTTAAAGACTTCACGGGATAACCAAAATTCCTGCCACTTGGCTTCCGTCTTGTGGGGGTCATATTGAGGGGGTAAAATAAACTCGGGCATAGTCATACAATGGGCTTAGTCTTCTCAAAATTAACTGACAGTGGGGAATCCTGTTTGATTATCAAGTTAGAGGATAACAAATTTTGTCGTTTCGCCAGGGGGGGTGTAAAAGGGGCATATTTACAGACTATAGCTTAGTTTTCTTCCTTTTGTCTTTGACTGTTGGCCAACAAGTCTAATTTTATTTCGTCGATGGCACGATTGAGTTGGTTAATCTTCTCCTCCAGGGTTAGACGAGTATCCCCCTCCCGGGATTCATCTAGGGGTTTGTCAGACTGTTTTTTGCGCACAAAGTCACCGGTGTTGGCGTTGGTAGACTGACTCTTGCTGGCAACAATACTGCCGATAACACCTCCTAGTATACCACCAACAATAGTGCCGAGGATGAATCCAGTTCCAAAGTTACTCTTATCACTCATTATAATACTGACGATTAGTCTTTCCCCAATTATATTGTTACCCATTTTCCCCTGTTTAACAATCAGACTGGTTGGAATTAGGGAAGACGAGGTTTGCGACTTGTGGGGGGATGAAGCAGAGGGCTTAGCGGGAAGTATACAAGTGGTGCCCACAAACTACTAACAACAGCAGAGGCGAGGGAGTTTTTTTGGTAGTTAAGCCAGATGTCTAGTTGGGGGATAGAAGAAAGAAGGCTGTACTGTAGGGCGATAACAGTCTCATTAATAATCACCATGCCGAAGACGATTAACATTATGGAAATGGCATCTTCCTTCACATATTCATCCCTATAGACATTAGTAGTTAACAACGCCACAGCCAACAATCCCAACAGGTGGGAAGGGAAGACACCAGTAAGACTATCCCATAGCAAACCCAAATTAACGGCGGCAATTATACTATGCCACAAGTTGCGTTTGACACTCCATGTTACCAGCCAAATCAATAGCCAGTTAGGAGTAACTCCCACTAATTCTAATCCCGGGATACGCACCATCAATAGGATACAACAGAAAATGACTGATATGACAACAACCAGTCGTCTTCCCCAGGGGGTGTCTCGCCAAAAGGAGGGGGGAGTATTTTTTCTCAAGTACATATACCAACAGAAAGGGGTAAATAGTTATTGATTGTGCCACGAATGAGAGAAAGGGTTTTAGGGCACTGACTCCTGCAGAGGGGGGTTTGTGTCTGTTTTGCCGCCATATTTATTCGTTCATCACAGGAGGCTGCTGGGGGTTTAGATGTGGGATTTAGTCTTTTTTTTGGCTGCGGGAAGACTAATAATTGCCTCCCTAACTTTTCCCCCAGATTATACCAGTCTTATGTCATTTTGGCCAAGTAGAAATGGGCAGGGGTTTTTTGCCATTAAACTTCGCCTGTGGGACAACCTCTTTGGCCTATAACTCCTCGGAGGTTTCTGGGAGTTTTGTTACTAGTGAGTCTCTGTGGGTTACCTTATTTTCATGATGATATTATGGCAAATTCCCTTTTCCTGAGACAACAACTGGTGTTATACCAGCCACAGGAGGGAGTGCACTGATTGCCCGGAAAAAAAAGGGGGGAGGGGAGAAAGGAAGCTGCTTTAACCCTGGTTGCCAGTTGGTTTGGGAGTGATTATATTTTTCTGGGAAATTTAGTACAAAAAAGGGTTTAAACTACACTGAATATATGTTTTTTTTACTGCCTAACTGCTGCTATTCTTCAACTCCCTTTTCCCTGGTTTTTTGGTGGTGGGCATTCAGGCTATCCCCTCGCATTTTACATATACCCAATTCTCATGGCACTTTCTCCGCAAATTGTGGGTAATATTTGCATAAGTAGGTGTTTTAGGACCTTTTGTTCCCTTATTTATTCTACCATATCCCCTCATTGCCGTTCTTGCCTGAGTATTATTTCAGGAGATTCTGGCAATTTAAGTCTGGGTTGGGGCGTTTTTTCTCCTGGTAGTAGTTTCTTTCTGTCTAGCGAAAAAAATCTCATTAATTGGAGAGGGGGAAGTCGGAAATTTTTCCACAAGCCCCACTTGCTGGAAAAGAGTCACCATGTGCCTGGGGGTAGGTACTTATAATTACAGGCCCCTGGGCCACCTATTATGAAATAACAAAGAGGAGGGGAGACGGGATAAATTTCTAACTGGCTGGGAGGATGTGGAAGGGGATAATTATAAGAGTTTTATTAACTGCCTATTTGGGCACGAAGTTGTTTTAAAATCTGGTCGATTTTATTAATCTCAGGATGTTCGTTGATATTCTGCTCCACCTTCTTGTGAGACAACTTAATCTTCTTGCCCATATTGATAATATCATTGATCAGTCTTTGACGATACTGTTCTAACTCTACAATTACAGCTTCAATTTCAGCTTGGCTGACAGGTTGATTGACAACTTCATTCATGGCAAATCCACAGTGTAAATTCAACCTCATATCTTGCCAAAGGGACTGGTGTGGCGTAAAGTAAACTTAAAAAAACTTTAAGCTGGAGGGGATATGGATCTTGAAAAGATTGAATTACAACTAAATTCTGAGGATATACAAGAGAGAATAAGGGCAGTGACGGCATTACAAAATTATACTCCAGAGGTAGCAGTGCCACTTTTGTTAAAGGCAAAGGAGGATGAACAATTTTTGGTACGCTCGTTAGTAGCCATGGGATTAGGGAGACAAAAGACGGCAGAGTCTTTCGCTACCCTATTGGAAATGTTAAAATTCGACAGAGACACCAATGTAAGGGCAGAAGCCTCTAATTCCCTTTCCCTATTTGGGGAAGTATCAATACCCCACCTACAACAGGCTTTCCATCAGGATGACAGTTGGCTGGTGCGTCTGAGTATACTAGGGGCAATGATGGAATTAAACTGCCCTAATGAGTTGTTAGATGTATGTATTTGTGGGATACGAGGGGATGACTATACGGTAAAGGAGACATGTGTGAGTTGTCTAGGGGCATTAGCAGGGACGGAGAAGGAAGAGGAGGCACTACAACAATTACTGCAGCTAGTGGATGACGAGTCTTGGCGAATTCGTGCTAAAGTGGCTATCGCCCTCAGTAGATACAATAACCCCCGTGCCACTGAGGCTCTAAATAAATTAAAACAGGATTCAGATCATCGTGTGGTGGCGGCGGCGTTAGAAAAGGAATTTAAAATGGGGGATGGTTGAAAGTCTATGTCTGTTGACTGGTTGGGATTATTAATGTTTGCCGGGGCGTTATTATTTCTTGCTACCGGCTATCCTGTGGCATTTTCCTTGGGAGGGGTAGGGCTGATTTTTGCCCTAATAGGCTGGGGTTTGGGGATTTTTGACCCAATGCTGTTAGCGGCTATTCCCTCCCGCATCTTTGGGATTATGTCAAATTATACCCTTTTGGCTATCCCCTACTTTATCTTTTTGGGGGCAATACTGGAAAACACGGGGATTGCCGAAAGACTATTAGAAACAATGGGGATATTATTTGGGCGTCTGCGAGGGGGATTAGCCCTGGCAGTGGTAGTGGTGGGGGCGTTGTTGGCGGCTACCACGGGGGTAGTAGCGGCAACAGTAGTGGCAATGGGGTTGATTTCCCTGCCAATAATGCTGCGGTATGGTTACGACAAGCGATTAGCCACAGGAGTGATTGCCGCCAGTGGCACCCTTGGGCAAATTATACCCCCCAGTGTAGTGTTAGTGGTATTGGCAGACCAATTAGGTATACCGGTGGGAGACTTATTCATTGCCTCAGTAATCCCAGGATTGTTGATGGCGGCTGCCTTTGCCATTCACGTGTTGATGGTTGCCTGGTTACGTCCGGATATTGCCCCCGCCTTACCTGCAGAGGTGAGGAAGATAGATGGGAAACAGTTGTGGATTAGAGTTAGCGAAGCCCTAGTGCCGCCGGTTTTACTGATTTTTCTCGTTTTGGGAAGCATATTTTTTGGCGTGGCAACCCCGACGGAAGCTGGGGCGTTGGGAGCCATTGGAGCCATGGCATTAGCAGGTAGGGCTGGCCGTTTGAATTGGCAAACCCTCCGAAAAGCTTGTGAATCTACCATGGTAATCACCACTATAGTTTTATTTATTCTCCTGGGCTCAACCGTCTTCAGTCTGGTATTCAGGGGCATAGGTGGCGATAGATTTATTGAGGACTTATTGGTGAATTTGCCGGGGGGAAAATGGGGTTTTTTGACGGTAAACATGACTGTTATTTTTCTCCTAGGCTTTTTTATTGACTTCTTTGAAATTGCCTTTATTGTTGTCCCCTTATTTGCCCCTGTTGCCAAAACTATGGGAATAGATTTATTATGGTACGGAGTCCTTTTAGGCGCTAACTTGCAGACATCCTTCCTCACGCCTCCCTTTGGTTTTGCCTTATTTTACCTAAGAGGAGTCGCCCCTAAGGAAGTTACTACTCAGGATATATATCTTGGTGTCATCCCCTTCATACTCCTACAATTACTAGTTTTAATTTTGATTATTATCTTCCCGCCATTGGCAACTTTTTTACCCTCCATCTCTGCTACTACTTAATAAGCAGTCAAGTGCCCCAACTTTTCCACCTTAAAATAGTCCAAAATGCCATTGGTAGAATTTTTTTGTTTCCGATTACTAAGGATTATTACAATTTCTTCAAGATTAAGCCCAAATATCCCCCCGGGGGGCATCTGAAAATACAATGTTGGTGCTACCATCGTAGAGAATGGCCCTTTCCCGTCTGATTTTTAGAACATACGAAGTACAATAGTACAGGGGATTTGAGAAAAAGGGTGAGATGTTTTCTTCTACTGTGGGAAGTTATAACAATTAGAGTTTCTACTCTCCAATAACTGCAGGGGTGAAAAAAATTTTTCTATCTCTGTCACTTCTCAGTTGCTATTACTTTTCCGAGTATAAACAAATGTTACAGTTTCTTCAAGAAATACGCCTAACATACCCCCGGGGGGCGTCTAAATATCTGTTCTTCGTGCTAGCCTAGAATAGAATGGTGCCCTCCCCATGTGTTTTTATGGTATAGCTCAATACAAAAGAGCCGCCCGGTTGAAAAGTAGTTAGGAGAGAAGAAGGAGGGGAAGAATAGAGCTTCAGGCGGTGACGATGGTCTGGCAGAGTTTGTCCTCCAATTCCTTCTCCTCCTGATAGACGGCATCGATGGCTTGTTGTATGATTTCCCTAATGGACATGCCCTGTTGATACTGTCGCAGCCACTGTTGAGCCTGGTTTCCATCCCGTAGGATGTTATAGACGGGGCTAAGAAAACAGGCAAATCCCAATTGTTTTGCCAGGGGATACAACTCTGCCAGGAGGTTTTCTAGCCAGTGACGAGCGATAATCTCCCTGCCATCTTGCCAGTGGTATAGTTTTGCCTCTAAACTATCTCGGCTGGCGGCTTCCTCGTTGTGACGAATGATTTTCAACAATTCTGTTTCTAAATCCCCTTGACTAATAGTACTCCGTTTTAAAGGATCAAGGGTGTCGTCGGCCAAAACCTGGGTGATTCTGGCTTCCAAAAGGGCAGTGATGGCTAATAGGTGGAGGGGATTAAGCACTAAATCACATATCCTTAATTCTAGACGATTTAAACTATAAGGGCGATTATCCCCATTTGGTCTCACGGAACACCACAGGTGTCTCACATTCTGCATAGTGCCGCAACTGAGTTGTTTTTCCATCCATTGGATAAAATGGCTATGATTGTGAAACAGGGGCACATGTTTGGGTGTGTGGGGAAACAGATGCCAGCGGGTGGAATGGTAACCCGTAACCCTATTGTCTAGAAAGGGGGAAGACGCACTTAAAGCCAGCAAAAGTGGTGCTTCACAGCGAATAAGACGATATGCCTGGATAAGTTTCTCTGTGTTACTAATGCCTATGTTAATATGGACACTGGCAGTTACAATGTTGGTGTGGTAGGTTTTTTCTATATACTCGTGATAGGGATTTTGGGGATCTGACCGGAAAAATGTGCTACTATCCCCCAAGGAGAGTGTACTTCCTGGCACTATGGTATAGTCCCCCAGTGTCTCCAGATACCGCCTTAATTGCTGACGCGGGCGCAGCAGGGCACACAGGAGTTTATCATAATTACAAAGAGGGGCAGTAGTATATTCCACATTACGACTGTCTGGTTCTCTTACAAATCCCCGCAAGTCTTGTACTATTCTATGGGAAAGTCCTACAATTTCTCCTTCCCTAGTTCCCGTATATACCTCTACCTCAGATCCTTTTGATAGTAGCACATCTTTCCTTTTTTCTACTGCTACCCTCTATTATCCCGTAAACTCTGTCTCCCTGACAAGATTTTTTGTCTTCCCCCATTTCTCCCTGCCGCAGGTTATCATGGGGTACTAAACAACCCATCTTACTTCTCCCCTACCCCATGATTTTACATCTTTTTTTTCGTTTAGGAATCTGGTTTCTTCTAACTTCTGATTTTAGCCCCGCTAATATTATGATCGGTATGGCTGTTGCTTTTGTTTTGCCTAAACCACGTATCTGTTTTCCTGTGAGGGAGTGGTTGCCGGTTTTCACCAAGAGTATTTTAATACTCCCTCAGGCTTATAAGGAGGCAATAGAAATGATGATTTTCCCCCATCGTTATGAGGGCTTGCAACTGGAAAAGGTTAGGCCTGGTAGACCAGATTTTCTGATATTCTTAGACATATTTTTCATCACTTTTACCCCAAAAACTGTGGTGATAAAATACCACAAAGAGGGCTGGTATGAAGTCCATAAAATTCGGAGAATTCAACCCCTTATTGATGAGAAACAAAAATGAGGTATATTATAATCTGCATGCTGCTACTGCTCTTAATTCCTATCTATCAGACGGCAAGGGAAGAAGACATTTGGCAGAGGATGTTGGCAGCCAGCAGTGTCTCCACCAAGGCGGCTGTTATGACTTTGGCAATTGCTACTTTTAGGGATGATGAGATGATGACAGTGGTGGGGGTTTTAATCCTAACTGTTGGTAACGGGGGATTAATGCTTTTGGCCCATCTTCTAAGGAAAATTAGTAGTTAAATAGGGAGAAATAAATGAAAGGCAATGTGGCTTATAACTTAAGGGCAATCAGGGGAGATTAAATGAGGAAAAATCTTAACAGGCTTTTAGGTAGAATTACCAGCGGTTTTACAGGAGGGAAAATGATGACAAATGCCAGTTACTTTCTATTAATTTTGGGCTTAATATTCTGGACATGGGGTACCATAACTATCCTAGAGAAAAGGTCAGTGTTGTATAAACTACACGGTATCTCTGTATCGGATACCCTAGGTTCAATTTTGATAGTAATAGGGCTGGCACTGCAAGGGGGGCATAAATTATCCCTGCTAATTTTGGCAATAATTTCTCTGGCTCTGTGGAATACAATGTTGGGTTACGTTTTAGCTTATTGTAGTAATGAACAGGGAGGTAAAAAACTAGATGGATGAGCTTTATGTTTATTTGGTTGTAGCCTTGTTGCCCATCGCTTCTCTTCTCCAATTATTACAAGAAAACCCTTATCAGGCCCTGGTGGTAAGGGGAATTTTAGGGGCAATTGCAGTTTTAAGTTATATTGTTTTGGGGGCAGCTGATGTGGCCTTGACAGAGGCACTAGTGGGCACACTCTTGGGGATTATTTTATATATAGTAGCCGTCCGTTCCTCTTTTGTAATCCGTCTGGGAGTTGTTAAGGGGGAATATGGGGAAGAATTTAAAAACATCCTCGAGGAAACTAGGAAAATAATCAAGAAAATACATCTTCGTTTAGAATTAGTATACTCCCCAGATGAAGAGACATTACAGGAGGCATTTTGCCAAAAACAAATCCATGGGTTTTTAATATATAGTCCCGAAAAAAAATACATACTCCATGTCAGAACAAAGGGAATACTTGAGTTAATTGGCAGGGAGATAAAAACAGAATATTTAATTCTAGGAGGAGAATATGATAAAAATTTTGTACGTAATGGCAGCAGTAGCCTTAATGATAAAAATTCTATTACTACCAAATGAAATGGCACAAGGGGAAGAATCATTTGTGGAAATGATAGTCAAAGACACAGGAATACCTAATGCTGTGTCTGGGATTATTTTCGCCAATCGTCTCTACGATACTATCTTTGAGGTGATTGTATTCACCATCGCTATTGTGGGAGTTAAACACCTATTAGCCAATGAAAAACCTACTCTCGTAGTACACCAATTTACAGATAAACCTTCAATAACCCTAGCAAGACTGGGGGCAACCATTGTAGCACTTGTAACCATTGAACTTTCAATAAGAGGACACTTAAGCCCCGGGGGGGGATTTGCGGCAGGGGTTGCAGGGGGCACAGCCATTGGTTTGATTGCTATAACTTCCTCTTCCCAGTGGATGGAAAAGATTTATAAACGCTGGCAGGCAGAAACAGTAGAAAAATTGTCCGTATTGGCCTTTATAATCCTAGCAATAGTCAATCTTATGGGACTAGAATTACCCCGTGGCGAATTTGGCAGTCTTCTCAGTGGTGGTATGATTCCTTTACTGAATATCATAGTAGCCTTAAAGGTAGCCTTGGGCTCATGGGCCGCCATTTTACTTTTTATCCGCTACAGGGGATTATTATAAAACTGCCAGTTAATGATTTTTCTTTCTTTAATTCATCCTCTGGCCTATCTTTTGGGATTTCAACTACTGTGGGGGGTTTTTACAACACTACCAATTAGTGACTTCCCCCTTTTTGTCATAATTGCCATGAACTGTATTTTGTAATTGTAATTTGTCTCCCTGCCTTGCCTACTGACATGACATTATAACAAAATAACTAACTTTTTATGGGGTAATTCCGGGATGCCTAGGATTTTTCTTTAATTCTTTGCTTTTTTCTTTGTCAAATTTCTTTTATCAAAACACTTGGCTGTTGAGGAAACACAATACCCCCTTGCCCAAATGATTCTTTCTAGTAAAGGAGGTTGTGGGGGAATTATATGGTCTTGTGATTACCCTTGCACAGACTACTATACGTGGCGGCGGTTGCCCTTTTAAATTTGACAATCAATGTCTATTTTCCCATATAATACCGCTCAACTTTAAAGCTTATTTTATCCTCAGTCCCCTTGTTATCTTCTCCTAATCAGTTGTTGCTTTATCAATTATTGCTTTGGCGAGGAAGCAAAATTATTAATAACAATGCTTGGAATATGATGGCCGTTTCGTCAACTTTTAGAGGCCAACAATTCCAACCATATCCCTCCTGTGATCAAACAGGTGTGTAGCCCCTATTGAGAAAACTATTCTAAATAATAATGGCTCTGTTTTTTTAGGGTTTTCTCCTAGTTGTTGAACTGATTTTAACTCTTCGGTTACAATAACTACTAGATATTACTGACTCAAAAAATACAGTTATGATAGATAAACGGGTGTATAACACTCAGATAACAATAAAAGACGGGAAAGTTTTTTGAATTCCAACACGAAAGCAAGAAGTTATAGCATGAAGAAGTCAAGATATACATACAATAGAAATGTCAGTCGACGGTTATAAAATCCCGTGTAAAAGTGTAAGTAAAGCGTTAGTTGCTGGGCATCCACGTTTCAGAAAAACACTAATAGTCTCCAATAAAGACTGTAAAATATACTGAATTCCGGGAGGTATGGAGAATGTTTTAGAGGGGAATCTGAAGAGAATTCATCCACAAAAGCTAGCATAAATACCATAATATAAATTGCTTTTTAACAACAAAAAAGAAGTAAAATGGGGATGGCAATCATTGCCACACTGTTATGTCTTAAAAGGGAGATTTAATGAAAGAGTAAGAGGTGTACAATCGGCCAGATAAGAGTATTTTGGATTTATACTTCCCTAAGGGCAAATAATAGTTACTAAAAACAACCAAAAGACGAGACAAATAAAGGTGCAACAGCCAACTAGTTATTAACCAATATCTCGATTTACACTCTCTAGAAAACAAACAATACTGGCAATCAACAATGGATGAATATTTTCAATTTCTGCCCACAGTGATAATTACTCAAAACGAAAGAAAGCTCTATATTACCTAGGGGGAATAGATGCTTGCTATTTCGCCAATAAAGGAGAGAAAAATATAAGTAAAACGTTTTGACAATAAATATGTTCAATGGGTAAAGCTGCCAGCAAAATGGGTAATATTGAAATATAATTTGACGCAAATAAAACAGCGCTCTGATAATTATTGTGAAATTAAAATGGATATTATTTATCCCATAAGACTCTATAATAACGGAGCTAATGGAAGAATATTATGCTTAAATTTAATACATAAATGGAAATTAATAAATATATTTAAAAGTATAAGTTCTCTGGAAAAAGCAATAATATAGGAGGTGAAAGGTATGGGGGAATATTCTAAATTATTGTTCATTGAAGCAGCAGAAAGAAGAAGACAATTTTATAAAACAAAAAGGACAACCTTGTGAGGAAGTTAGGCAGGGAATACCGAGGATTCTAATTGTTGTCTAAAAAAAGAGGCATAGCATACAACTTGTGGAAAACAAATACTTGGCCCGGCAAATACAGGAAATGGTGGCACTACAAACCAAATGACACAAGGAGTTACTGAGGGAGGATAAGTATTTGTAATTTGGGGGGATAATTGTTTGTAAATGTTTGTGTAAACCTGTGAGTTACCAACACAAGATAATACATCTAAATTTATTGTTACTATAGTTGAAAGGAAACCTATAAATCCATTAATAAGGTTAAATATTTCAAGTTGCTATTTTTATTGTTAAAGCAAAACCATATAGCCCATGATAATATTTAATCTGTTAGTATGAGGGCCGGACATGAATTCCCTGGTATTTCTATTTATCAATATGTAAAATATCTGCAATTTAATTTTGTAAATTAATAGGCCTTGATAGTGAAGAGGTGTTATTGGATAATAGAAAAAAATGAAACGATAGGAGGGGAAAAATTATGACACAGGGGAGGGATGTCCAAGTTTATACCATAGCGCCAGAGACAAAAGTATTACGTTCGAGGACATGGGAACGATTAAAGTTTGAAGTAGAATATGGGTTGTGTAGGGGCACCACAGCCAATTCCTTCTTGTTGGAGGGGGATAAAATTGCCGTAATTGACCCGCCGGGAGAGTCATTCACGGAAATTTACATGTCAGCCTTGGCCGAGAGGATAGACCTAGGTAGGATAGACTATCTTATTCTAGGACATGTCAACCCCAATAGGGCAGTCACCATAAACCGATTACTACAACAAGCGCCACAGATAACTATTATCGTCTCTAACACAGGGGCAAAATCCCTACAAGAGATTTTTAACCACAGTTATCCGGACACTATTGCTAATAAGCCCTTGGACATAGTAGCAGTAAAGGGTGACTATAGTCTAGACCTAGGGAAGGGGCATCAGTTAGTACTCTTCCCCACCCCCAACCCCCGTTACCCCGACGAATTACTTACTTATGACAGCAAGACGCAAATCCTCTACACCGACAAATTATTCGGAGCACACGTTTGTGGTGAACAGGTGTTAGATGAAGGTTGGCAGATTTATCTAGAAGATAGACGTTATTATTTTGACTGTGTGATTGCTCCTTGTGCAACCCAAGTCAGTAAGGCACTGGAAAAAATTCAGAATTTCCCTGCCACCATCTACGCCCCAGCCCATGGTCCTCTGGTAAAATATGGTCTAAGGGAGTTAGTCCATTCATACAGGCAGTGGTTAGCCAAACAGCAGGGTCAGGAGTTAAATGTAGCCCTGATTTACGCCTCAGCCTACGGTAATACGGCCCAGATAGCCTCTGCCATTGCCCGGGGAATAACCAAGGCGGGGGTAAGGGTTGAGTCTATCAATGCCGAGTATGCCAGTGATGAAGAGATTAAGACAGCCATAGCCCAATGTGATGGATTTATATTTGGCTCCCCCACCCTAGGTGGACATGCCCCCTCCCAAATCCAAAAGGCCCTGGGGATAGCCCTAACCACTGCCGAGGGAAATAAACTGGTGGGGGTGTTTGGCTCCTATGGTTGGAGTGGGGAGGCTATTGATTTGCTAGAATCGAAATTGAGGGATGGGGGTTATCGTTTCGGTTTTGAGACTATTCGGGTAAAATTTAAGCCCACAGAGGAAGTGTTAAAAACCTGTGAAGAGGCTGGCACTGACTTTGCCCAGGCTTTGAGAAAATACAAGAAATCCCTAAAGGCCAAGGACAAGGGCATAGAAGAAACCACCACCCCAAGGGCATCTCAAGCCCTGGGAAGGATTGTTGGCTCCCTTTGTATAGTCACCACCAAGAGGGGGGATTTGAAGGGGGCCATGGTAGCTTCCTGGGTTTCTCAGGCCAGTTTTAATCCTCCCGGCATAACCGTGGCAGTGGCCAAAGAGAGGGCCATTGAATCCCTCTTACCCATTGGGGCTCATTTTGTTTTAAATATACTACAAGAGGGGGAACATGCCGACCTGATGAAACACTTTTTAAAACCCTTCGCCCCCGGGGAAGATCGTTTTGTTGGCATAGACTGGGAGGAAGGTAGTAACGGTTGTCCCATCTTGAAGTCTGCCCTAGCCTATTTAGAATGTGAGGTGAAGAATCGTCTAGAGTGTGGGGATCATTGGGTATTATATGCCCTTGCCCACAAAGGGAAAGTCCTGTCAGAATCCGGCATTACTGCCGTGCATCACCGCAAATCCGGCGCCCACTACTAGGGTGTGGGGGGTAGGGGATAGGGGGTCCCTAAGGGCTCCAACATTCCCTAGTCTCTAATCCCTATTCCCCAATACCCTCACCCTGATTTAAACTGTTTTAGGCGTTCAATTAAATGGTCAAAATAGGGGGAAAGGAACGATTTTTGTTCCTCAGAAAAATAGTACAAACTATAGGTTTTCACCTTCTCCAGTCCCAATACCATTGCCGGCAGGGGGACTTTTAATTCTTGATAAAGCAACTCCATATTTGCTAAACCAAAATCGCTGGTGAATTGTTCAATTTTCCCCGCGATGGCGTAACTTATACAGCGGAGAAAATGCCAGAGGTCGCGCCAACAGGCTTCTGCCCTATTGGGGGGATAAAGTTCCCCACCTGGGCCGGTAATTTCCGGAAAAGCTTTTAATACTTCCTTTCTGGCTCCCTCTACAATTTCCTGGGCCTTGTCTCGGATTGTTTTGCTATTTTCCAGACTTTCCCTGAGAAAAGGCACCAGATTTGCTATTTCTTCCATATCAGAATCGCTGAGGTATTTCCCCTCATCGTCTGCTTCTTGGAATATACTAATCACCCTCTCCGGATAGATATTTTTCACAGTTTCCAAACTAAAAATTCTGGCTTTTGGTATTAGTTCTTTTGCTCTTTCTGTTAACATAATAATTTCCGTAAATGTTTAAGATTTTTTCTGGAAAATGCTCTTAGCTTTTTCTCTAATTAAGAGGTCAGGGTCGTCACGAAATTGAGATATAGTCTCCCAGTCACCCAGCTGAGAAAGTGCTAACAAACAAGCGTATTTTAAATCGAAAATATCTGTGTGTATATTTTTTCTGAGTAAATGGAGGACATTATAGCCACCAAAATTGGCTAGGGCCAAGGCAGCAGCAGCACGGGATTTTTGAAATTGAGGGGCAGTGTTTTCCAAGGCTTCTACCAACAAGTCAAAAGCGGGTTGGTATTTAAGTCTCCCCCACAATCTGATAACATGATAATGGGCTCCATAGTCGTTATGAGCCTCCCGTTGCCAAGTGTCCATTAGAATCTCCCCTAACCCCTGACGGTGGTATTGTTGGAGAGTCTTGACGGCAAGATAACAGCGGCCAAAGTCGGTGTGATACAATTCCTGGATGAGGAAATCGACACTAGGAGGGGCATCATATTCATGTACCAGTTCCAGGGTGTTGGGATCATCATAGATCACCTGATCTAAATAGGGCTCGACTTCTGAGAAGGATTTCACCCCTCCACGGATGGCATTTTCCCCAAGATGACGAATACCCCGCAACCGGAAGACAATGGAAACTGGACAAGAAGCAATGGCCGGTATGGCGGGATAATAATTTAAGTCCATCAAGTCCTGAATAACCCCCCGTCTGACATTCACATTGGGAGACTGGAGAAAGTCCAACAGTCTGGAAACTTGACTATAATCCCCTTCTAGACGGGCAAGGGCACTAATGGCCGCACTTACCACACAGTCGTCATTGTAGGCAAGAAAGGGACGAATAGAGTCGGCTGCTGGCTCATACTGCAAACGGGCTAGGGTTTGGATGATTACCCGATAATTTTGACCAGGTTTGGCCAAAAGGGCAGTAATTTCCTCCAACAAGGAGTCGTCGGTGGTCCCTATTTCCCCTATTGCCCATACGGCGTTTTCCACCGTGTAACAGTCATCGTCTGCCAGACACTTGCGAATGACGGGCAATGCCTCTTCCGCCTTAAACCTCCCCAGGGTTTCTATGGCCTTTCTCTTGGTAATCCTGTTGTACAATTGGTCATCACAATTTTCAATGGCCTCTATTAGCGCCCGGATAGTCCGAGGACTTTTGAAGTGTACTAGGTGACAGGCAGCAGCATACCTGGCACTGGGGTCATCTAATTTCTCCAGGGGGGTTTGTAAGAGGCGGAGGGCAGCTTCCTCAGTAATATTGAATAGTACGCTGAAACGCTTATCCATAATGCCACCCTAACGATTAAAACGAGCGTCGTTAACCTCCTTGAATTTGATAACCTGTTCTAAACGAGAGGTAGCACTCTTAGCAGCCTCCCTCAACATTTCATCCCTGGATTCGTCCTGGCAGACGGCGTTGAGGGCATCCATGGCCCTTGGATCGGGAATTGAGCCTAGGGCATTTATAACCGCCATGGCTACTGAGGGATTTTCTGTAGTTTGCAAGGATTCCGTCAATATCTCCAACCCCTGAGTGCCCATCTCCCCAAGTGCCATAATAGAAACTAAGTGTACCACGGGATTGGGGTCTTCAATACAGGCTTTCAAACCGGCTAAAGCCTCCTCGGGGAAGACGATGTCAGGATAGTTGACGGCTACCTGTGCCAAAGCTTTGCCACAACTGGCCCTAACTACGGGGTTATCACTGGTAAGGAGAGTCTCCACTAGGGGGTTTACAGCAGGCAAGCCTATGGCACCAAGGGTTTTTACCGCCGCCCGTCGATATACCACATCCTCCTCCCCCAATAAACTCATTAAGCGGGGAATAGTAGTCTCATCCCGGGATTCGGCAATTTGCCATATGGCCTCTTCTCGTAAATGGGGGTTAGGATGTCTTAACTGTTCAAATAGGGCATCCATACTCATAGTCGGCCACCTGTCTGTGTCGGTTTAAGGATCAATTATTCCATTGTTGTTGATTAGGATGACCCCATTGTTAAACAAATTAAAGATATATTGCACGCCGGAAATGGGGAGAGGCAGCAAAAGCCATTACAATAGAAGACTAGTAACTGAGGACACCTAATAGCATGAAAATAGCCAATAATATTACAGAACTAATAGGAAGGACACCTCTAGTAAGACTAAACAGGATTCCAAAAAGTGAAGGCTGTTTTGCAGAGATTGTGGTAAAGTTGGAGAGTATGAATCCCACCGCCTCGGTAAAGGACAGGATTGGGGTGAACATGATAAACGAGGCGGAGAAGGCAGGTTTGATCCAACCCGGTAATACCATACTAGTAGAGCCTACATCCGGCAATACGGGCATTGCCCTAGCTATGGCGGCAGCAGCCAAGGGATACCAGCTAATTCTCACCATGCCGGAGACTATGAGTCTAGAAAGAAGGGCTCTTTTGCGCGCCTATGGGGCGAAACTAGAATTAACCCCCGGCATAGAAGGCATGGCTGGTGCTATTCGTCGCGCTCAGGAAATTGTTGAAACTATACCCAACACCTACATGCTACAACAGTTTGAAAATCCCGCTAACCCTGCAATCCACCGTCAAACCACTGCCGAAGAGATATGGCAGGATACAGAGGGGAAAGTGGACTTTTTAGTGGCAGGAGTCGGTACAGGAGGTACAATTACAGGAGTAGCAGAGGTAATTAAACCCAGAAAGCCCACTTTTAAAGCCATTGCCGTTGAACCAAAGGGTAGCCCTGTATTGTCGGGGGGTAAACCGGGGCCCCACAAAATCCAAGGCATTGGTGCTGGTTTTATCCCAAGAGTACTGAAATTAGACCTGATTGATGAAATTATAGCAGTCAGTGACGAGGACGCCATGAAATATAGTCGCCGTCTCGCCAGGGAGGAGGGAATCCTATCGGGTATTTCCACTGGTGCTGTCTTGGCAGCTGCTATTCAAATTGCCCAACGTCCCGAAAATGAGGGTAAACTAGTTGTCATGATTCAAGCCAGTTTTGGCGAACGTTATCTTAGCACACCTCTGTTTCAGGATTTGTCGTGTTAGTACAAGGATGAACTATTACGAGTTATTACAGGTAAAACCCAATGCCACCCCCCAGGAAATCAAACAAGCCTATCGGCGGCTGGTAAAAAAATACCACCCCGACAGTCAAAGTGACTCTGCCGACCATGAACTCATTGTTAAACTCAATTTAGCCTACGAAGTCCTAAAAGATCCAGAAAGTCGTCAACTTTACGATAAAACCCTACAAGATAACACCGTCAGCTGGCAAAAATCCCGTCAACAGAAACACAAACAAGCGGCTAAACAACACCAAAACACCACTCAACAAAGAAAGGCCAAACAGGAAAGTCAACTCAGGTGGTTAAGACAAGTCTATCTGCCTGTTAGTAGTCTTCTCCATTCTATCCTAGAACCCCTGGAGGAGGAAATAGAGGCTCTGTCTGCAGATGTGTATGACGAGGAGTTGATGTCATTTTTCCTTGCCTATCTCGAGGATAGCACCCAAGCCTACGAAAAAGCCAAAAATCTCCTCTCTTCTCAACCCAATCCCAGTCTCTATGCCAATATTGCTGCCAATCTCTATTATTGTCTCAATCACATCCATGACGGCTTAGAAGAATTAACCCGATTCACCCAAACCTACGAAGAATACTACCTCCACCTGGGCAAAGAATTATTCAACCTGGCAAAGGAAGTCCACTCTCAAGCCTCTGCCATGGCCAAACGATTTCTCTGATACCCCCTTGACGCTCACCCCTTTCTGTTTGTTATAATATTACCGCTGACCACTCCTCTTCACCTTCACCAGCCACCTTAGCTCAATTGGCAGAGCACTCGACTTGTAATCGAAAGGTTACCGGTTCAAGTCCGGTAGGTGGCTTCTATACCCCCACAACAGGGCTAGAAATACCCTAGTACAGTCTCTCAAGGGAAGACTTCCCGCCCGTCTCCCCCCCCAGTGGTGGGCGGCCCCTTCTGTGTCTCCAGAAATTAAAGGCTTTGGCCCATCCCACCAGCCGGGTTTAATTACTAACCCCATTCAGTATAGTCTTGACTGCCCCCTAAGACAAGGGCAGGCAAAAGCAAGGGGCCATAAAAACCTCAAAATTCCCACTTGAACCCCTCTTGTTTTCCCCGCCGCAATGGCACAACAAGGCAAATATGTTAACTGCTGCTACTTTCCCTTACTTTCTCATTCCCTTTGGTTCCATAAAACAAGTCAATAGCACAAAATTTTTACTATTTTCAATTAATAGAAAAGATGATAAACGCCCAATATAAGTGATTAAAATCATCGA
>DVEF01000053.1 GCA_015295805.1 Geminocystis sp. M7585_C2015_104
CCTGTGCCCATACTGTCTATGAAGGGATTGATTTTACTTTCCTGGACTGCCCTGGTTCTGTAGAATTTATGCAGGAAACCTACAATGCCCTAGTGGGCGCTGGGACTGCCATAGTGGTATGTGAACCTATAGTAAGTAAGGTGTTAACCCTATCCCCCCTGTTGAAATTCCTAGATGACTGGCAGATACCCCATATTATCTTTATCAACAAAATGGATCGAGCCCAAGATGAGTTTGGTGATGTCCTTAATGCCATAAAGAGCATTTCCAGTCGTCCTCTGGTGCCACAACAGTATCCCATAAAAAGGGAAAGAGACATCATTGGCTACATAGACTTAATCACAGAAAAGGCCTATCACTACCACCCAGGAAAGGCTGCTGAGGCGGTGCCCTTCCCAGAAGAGTTAAAGGAGGCAGAAAGAAAGGCACGACAGGAAATGTTGGAAACGTTAGCGGATTTTGACGATCATCTTCTAGAAGAGTTATTGGAGGACATTGAACCGTCACAGGAGGAGATTGTCAAAGACTTGGAGCAGGAATTGAGTGGCGATTTAATTGTGCCAGTGTTGTTTGGCATGGCAAAGGAGGACTATGGGGTACGTCCTCTGCTTGACTGTCTGGTAAAAGAGGCTCCCGAACCCAATATTACTGCCACTAGAAGGGGTTTAAAGCCAGTTGAGGGGGGGCCAGTCATTGCCCAGGTGTTAAAAACTTACTACAGCAGTCAGGGGGGAAGACTATCCCTAGTACGGATTTGGCAGGGCAGGATAGTAGATGGAATGAGTCTGAGGGGGGTGGAGAATAATAACCTTGTACGGGTAGGTGGCGTATATCGTCTAATGGGCAGTCAACAGAAATCCTTGCACATAGCAGAGACGGGCCAGATAGTGGCCTTGGCCCGTTTAGAGGGAATAGCCACCGGGGATACTCTCACCGACAGCGAGAAGGAAATTAAACCCCTGGCCAAGGCGCCCATCATCCCTCCCGTTTACGCCCAGGCTGTAAGTCCGGAAAATCGTAAGGACGAGGTAAAAATCTCTGGTGCCATTGCCAAGATTCTAGAAGAAGATCCCTCCCTACGGTGGGAACAGAATGAGGACACTCATGAGGTGATATTATGGGGGCAGGGGGCCATTCATCTTCAAGTCACACTGGAGCGTCTTAAGAACAAATACAATTTAACCATGATAGCCCGTAATCCCAAGGTTCCCTATAAGGAGACTATTCGTAAAGAAACAAAGGTTCATGGGCGCTACAAACACCAAACAGGGGGACACGGGGCTTTTGGAGATGTGCATCTGGAGATAAAACCGCTACCCAGGGGAGAGGGTTTTCGCTTCCAAGAGACCATTGTAGGGGGCGTAGTGCCCAAACAGTACATTCCTGGGGTAGAGGCTGGTGTCAGGGAGTACTTACAAAAAGGACCCTTGGGCTACCCAGTGGTAGACATAGAAGTAACCCTGTTCAATGGGGCATATCACCCGGTAGATAGTTCAGATCAGGCCTTTCGTCAGGCAGCCCGTATTGCCATGGCCTCGGGGATGCCAAAATGTGAGCCCATCCTGCTTGAGCCCATTCTGTTGCTAGAGATTTTCACCCCCAGCGAGTTTACTTCCAGTGCCCTACAACTTGTAACAGGACATCGGGGACAAATTCTGGGTTATGAGGGCATGGCGGAGTGGAAAAATTGGGACCGTATTAATGCCTACTTGCCCCAGGCGGAGATGCAAGACTTTATAATTCAACTGCGTTCTCTGACCTTGGGGGTGGGTTTCTTCCACTGGCGGTACGATCACCTAGAAGTGGTTCCCGAGAAGATTTCTAGCCAGGTATTGGCTGCGGCTTAGTCTGGGGTATTGTTGTATTGTCTCTAGCCTTGCCCTTTTTTATCTGTACCGGTGGGGGGGGCCTTTTCACTGCCATGGGGAAAATTGGCCCCAGTCATAAACCAGAATTCGTCTTTCAATTCCCTGGCCATGAGATTTCTCACTGCCATGGGGGGGGTGAGCTCTCCCCTTAAGAGAAGATAAACCTGATAGGCGATGGGTACAGAAATATTTTCCCTTTGAGCCAATTTGACCAACACCTCAGTAGTATTGACTCCTTCGGCAGTGCCCTCCAAGTTTGACAGTATGTCTGACAAAGACTTGCCCTGGGCCAACTGATAACCCACCTGGTAGTTACGGGAAAGGGGACTATCACAGGTAGCCAGCAAATCCCCCAACCCCGACAGGCCGAAGAAAGTTTCCAGTTTTGCCCCCAGGCGAGTTCCGACTCTAATCATCTCCGGTAGTGCCCTTGTAAGCAGGGCAGCCTTGGCATTAGTCCCCAACTGTAGACCATCACAAACGCCGGCTGCTATAGCCATTACATTTTTCAGAGTCCCCCCCAATTCCGTGCCTAAGGGGTCATCATTTACATAAACCCGAAAAATATCAGAGGCAAATAGGGTTTGAATCAACTCTGCTGCCTTTTGGCAACGAGAAGACACCACCGTCGCCGCTGGTAGCCCCTTTCTAATTTCCTTGGACAAATTAGGTCCAGAAAGTACTACAATTGGGTTACAAGGAAAGGCCTCTTGCCAGAGTTGAGAGGGGGTTTTAGCGGTGTCCAAGTCCAATCCCTTGGTGGCCGTCACAATTATTACCCCTTCCCCGATTTTCCCCGCCAGGCTACTGATTACCGGTTTTACCCCCTTCATAGAAACCGCCGACACGATCACCTCTGCCCCGGCTACCGCCTCGGCAAGGGAAATGCCCTCCCGACGACTCCAAATCCTATACTGTCGCCCTGCCCTTGCCAATAAATAACCCAGGGTAGTACCCCAGGCCCCGGCGCCGAGGATGACAATCCTCTTGTTTGCCAACATTTACAGGCCAGATGACAAACTAGTTAGACTCATCGGCGTTTTTGCTGGAAGAGAAGGGAGAGGGAGGCCGCTCATTGCTCCAGGCCCACCAAACCTGTTCACACTCACACATGTAGAACTCTTGCCACTTACGACGGTTATCCTCGGTGGTGACAGGGGCATATCGGTTCAACCAAACCCTTTTGGCTTCCCTAGGACTGGCGTTACAGCGAGGACAGGTGAAGGTAAAGGAGCGCACTGCCTCCCTTGTCCATTCTGGGGCAATAGGGGAAAAGGCCTCTATCATATCATTACACCACTGTATCACCTGTGGTCTACCATTATAAACCACACATCATTCGCCTGCTGCCGTGACCATAATCACTTCCAGCACCCTGCCCACCATGGCTACTGTCATAATGTCTTCCCGTACCCTCCCCTCCACTTCCACTCTCAATCCCTGCTTCTGGATGCTCGCCGGGGGGTTGTACAACTCGTAGGTTTCGCCACTGTCAGTTTGCAAAACCCATGTACCGAATCCTAGGGGGCTGTATTGCACTTGTCCTTTTACCCTCATTCCCCTTCTCCCCACTAAAACAACAGCAGCAGCCCGCACCCGCACCAGTCTGTTTTGCCCCCTACCCCATTACGATAATGAACAGAGTGGCAACGGCACGACCCAACGAGGGCACCCGTGTCGTTCCTTGCTCCCATAGGCCCACATCTTAGGGGACGCAAGACCCGGCGGTGGCTACTGCTGTCTAGTTCCCGGTCTATCATCTCATCACTCACCGCAGACAGTTCCACCAGCCCCCCTTCTTGCCTTACTATTACCAATGGTTTCCTCCCTGGACTACGCCGATACTTCACGGAGTGGCACCGAGCGGGCGTTGTTCCTCCACCCCTCAGCTGCTTTACTCCCCTTCTACCAACAGGTTAGAATACCGCAAGCGGGCCGGCGGACAGCTCCGCGGACTGTGAAGGACAAACAAGAGTTCCTCCTCTCAGCCTTACACCTCCTTTTTCTCTAGTCTTTCTTGAGCCTTGAGCCCTTTTGTTCTCTTCAGAGAAGCCCTTATTTGCCTCCTCTGCTAATAATATAACAACCTTTTTCTTGGGGTGACCACTTATCTTTACAAAAGTTAATTGTGTCTTTTTTTCTTGGGTATAATCACCTTTGTTTTAGCAAAAGTAGGGTTAAATCGTCCTCAATCTTTCTTAGGCCCATAAAACTCTTAACGTCACTGACAATGGCATCTCTTATTTTCTCACAGTCCAGATGCCAGTTTTTCCGGACTATTTCACACAGTCTTTCTAGGCCGTACTGTTGTTTGTGTTGGTTTCTGGCTTCAGTTATTCCATCGGTATAAAGGACAATCCCATCTCCTGGATTCAGGGTTACCTTTTGAAAGTTTATATACTCGCTGATTTGTTCGTCGACGCCGATAGGCACCCCCAGATCAATGGTATCAACTAATTCTATTTCCCCGTTTTTTCTGACCACTATTATCTCCTCGTGTTGTCCAAATATGGTCACTTCTCCCTCACAGTAATTGAGGATAACAAGTGAGAGGTTTTTTTCCGAGTTCATTCTTTTTATGTTGTAGTAGATTGCCCTGTTTAAAATGTCAAGGAATCTAATTGGCTCTGTTTCGCCAGTGTGTTTTAGGGTGCAAATAGCGGCTTGTATCATTACCATTAATATGCCACTTTCTAACCCGTGACCTGTAACATCTCCTATTCCTAAAGTAATATAAGCATCATTTTCTAACTGTAAAACATCAAAATAATCTCCTCCCAATTCGTCAGCGGGCTCACTGTAACCTGCAATATCCAGTGGCTTTATCTTTTTCAGTTCCTGGGGTTTTGGTAGGATTAATTGCTGCATTTGGTGGAGGATTTTCAATTTGCCCGCCAGCTGTAAATTCTCTGAACATAGTCGCTGATTTAACATTCTAATTTCCTCGTTAGCCCTGGCCAGTTCCCTTGTCCTGATTTCTACAATTTTTTCTAAATTCTTTTCCAATTCCTTTCTCTCGGTAATCTCAGTCTGAATAGATAAATACTGGTTAATATTGCCTTTCTCATCAGTCAAAGGCACAATAGTTGTATCCACCCAGTAAAAACGACCATCCTTGGCTTTGTTTTTTATTTCCCCTCGCCATACCTTCCTTTTTGTGATAGTTGACCACATGTCCTCATAAAATTTGGCATCATGATACCCTGATTTGAACAGGGCAGTTTTTTGTCCAATCAATTCCGAAAAAGAATAGCCAGATATTTCTGTCAGTTTTTCGTTGCAGTATACTATTCTTCCCTCGGTGTCAGTAATGGTCACTATAGCGGCTTGGTCTATTGCATACTTAAGATTAGAAATTTCTTGCAAGGTTTGATTAAGACTCATAAACATGGATTCCAACATGTCAGTCATGTGGTTAAAATGCTGGGCGAGGGAATCCAATTCTTCTATCCCTTGGAGAGGTATTTTGTGGTCAAACTCTCCCTCAGACACTTTCTGGGAGGCATTTTTTAGTTTCACAATGGGCTGAATAATAAACTTAGATGTAATCAAACCACTGGTAATAGCTATTCCAACTGCTATCACGGAGATACTAATACTTAAGAACAGATTTCTTTGGAGGAAATAAGTGAAGTCAGTTTCGGGTATAACTAATACAATGGTCCACTGGATGCCCTGATCGTTGGTGAAGGGGATCACATCGATGAGGAGGGGCTTATTGTCAACATGTAATTTAAAGAAGAGGGCATTTTTTGGCTGGTTTTCGAGATAATTATTTGCTAAAATATACTCGGTAATCTTCCTGAGGCTTCGGTTTTCAGTCTCCAAGGCAGAGACCATAATTTGGGGTTGGTTACCTTTTTTTAGACTGAAAGATTCTGCTACTAGAAATCCCTTTTTATCCAAGATAAAAGCAGTGCCACTTTTGCCTATTTTTATGTCCTTTAGAAACAAAGATAGGTCCATCAAGTTCACCTGGTTGGTTATAATTGCTAAAAGTCCACCCTCCAAGGAAAAGACTTTTTTGCTGGTGGAAACCACAAATTCCCCGGTGGTGGGATTTTTGTGAATAAGATTCCATTGATTTGAGGTGGTGACTAGGAAATGTTGATACCAGGGGGTGGATTTGGGCTCAAATTTACTGTTGGCTTCTCTTTTTAACAGTCTTATAACGTCTCCACGGGGGTTGAGGAGATAGACGGAGAGGGTGTTAGACTTGTCTGTTTCTAAAACTGTTAACTGAAAATTTCCATCAGCTAGTGGGATGGTTTCTACATAGTCACCATTTACCAAAGCCAAAGCCATCATTTTAATTTCCTCATTGCCATGGTATTGGTGGACAAAATAACGCCCCAAAGAAGGTAAGTCCTTCAATAGGGAGGGGTTAAAGACAATGGCATTGGCATTTACATGGTTTAGCTGATTACCACGGTTTAAATACTCCTCTAGGTGATTGGTGATGCGGAATCTGAGTTCTCTCTGTAGCTTTTTCGTTATATCCTGTATCGCTGTCTGACCACTCTGATAGGAAATGTAGCTGACAGCACCCAAAACCACAAGAATTTGGCAGACAAAGGGGACTACAAGAAGGGCACGTAAATTAGTTTGTCGGGATACCTGAAACAGTTTCAACATAAACGAGAAACAAAGGGGGCACCCCTTTTAGGGATTAGGGAGACTCCCAATCAAGTGGCGGAGACGGAATAGTACCGTGAGCTAATTTTGTCCTCACTGCCCTTTCTTATCACTTGGCTCTCTTTCTCGCCCTCCCCTCCACTTTTCCCCTGTGTATAGTCTTGCTCATATTCTTCTTCCCTTGGACAAAAACTTTACATTTCTTAATAAAACGCCCTAAAAAATGTAAAAAATTCGATAAAAACAAGACAAATTAACCATTTCAGCTCCTAATCGGGTAATATCATTCTTAGGATAAGAAATCACTCAAACCCAGATTGGGTGGTAATTTCGGCCATTTTGTCCTAAACTTTTTTTTTGACAAACCTATAGTTGAGTTTGAAAAGCAAGGAGACTATACCCATGAACAAAGGAGAATTAGTAGATGCTGTAGCGGCTAAGGCGGAGGTAACCAAAAAACAAGCGGATGCCGTTATAACTGCCACCATTGAGGCTATAATGGAGGCGGTTTCCGCAGGAGACAAGGTGACACTAGTAGGTTTTGGCTCCTTTGAAAGCCGTTACAGAAAGGCAAGAGAGGGGAGAAACCCCAAAACCGGGGAGACGATGGAAATCCCTGCTACCTTTGTCCCCACTTTTTCTGCCGGGAAACTGTTCAAGGAAAAAGTAGCCAAGTCCCAGCAAAATAGCAAGAAATAAAGACGGGCAAAAGTCAGCTTTTTCTTCCAAAAAGGTTGATTTTTGCCTTATATTCTCATTTACTCCATGGTGAACTTTCCTAGACCAGTTCACGGCGGAAATATTGATTGGGCAGTGAGTTTGATAAACTGCCCGGCAGAGGAGGTGCTGGATTTTTCCGCCAGTATAAACCCTCTTGGCCCTCCTGAGGGCGTAATAGCGACCCTAGCCAGGGCAATAAGGGATGTAAGGCATTATCCCAGTCCCAATTACCCCATGGTGAGGGAGACCATTGCCCAGTACCACCAGCTGGAGAGGGAGTGGATTCTGCCCGGCAATGGGGTGGCGGAGTTACTTACCTGGGCAGCCTGGGAATGCCACCAGTTGGAGGGGGTTTTATTGCCGTCTCCCGGTTTTGCTGACTATTTGAGGGCTCTACAGGCCTTTGGGGTAAATTACAGTTTCTACCCCCTGGACTATTTGGGGGGGGACTTATCCCATCTTGCGGTGAACCCTTCAAGGTGGGCTATTTGGATTAATAATCCTCACAATCCCACTGGCAGACTGTGGCAAAAAGAGAGTCTGAAGCGGTACCTAGAGGAATTCGCCCTGGTATTGGTGGATGAGGCCTTTATGGATTTCCTCCCCCCCCCGGCAGAGAGTTTGTTGGACTTGATAGGAGCCTATGACAATTTGGTAATTTTTCGCTCCCTGACCAAGTTTTACAGTCTTCCAGGATTGAGAATAGGATATGCCATAAGCCATCCCGAAAGGCTTAGACGCTGGCAAAAATGGCGTGACCCCTGGCCGGTAAATGTTTTGGCGGCAGTGGCGGCTAAGGCGGCCATGGAAGACGAGGAGTTCAGACAAAAAACCTGGCAGTGGCTTCCCCCCACCCGCACTCGCCTACAAGAAAGTCTAGCAGCCATTGAGGGATTGACAGTTTATCCCAGCCATGCCAACTTTTTACTAGTCGGGAGTGTCCTTCCCACAACCCGGTTACAATGGGAACTACTAAAGGGCTATAAGCTCCTTATCCGCGACTGCTTAAGTTTCCCCGAACTGGGGGATGGGTACTTCCGTGTGGCTGTGAGGCTCCAAAAGGAAAACCAGTTGCTTAGTAGGGCTATTGCCTCCGTTTTCGCCTCTGTTAGGGAGAAAAACTAATCACTTTCCCAACTTTCCCTGGCGATGAGATCGCCTATTTGATCTCTAAGGAGGTAATCGCACTGTTCCAACTCACATTCTACCTTCACCCACTCCCTGGCGGGGATGTACTGACATAGGATATATATAGGCTGATGACGACTGACTATGCCCTTTTCTACTAGGTGACGGGCCTCTTCCCTAATCATGTCAATGGTGTGACTCCCCCTACTGTTTTTTGCTATAGTTTTCATACTTGCTCACCCCTAGTCAATCTTTATTGTCTAGTATAGTTTGGCGGTGGAGCATTGTTGACGACCACTTAATGTATCTTAAAATACAGTTTAACAAAAAAAAAATCCCCTCCCTCCGTTTATAGGAAATTGTCTGTCGGAAGGTCAAAGTCTCCTGACAGGTGAAATAAACAACTCATGGCTAGCTGTTGTGCCAATGGCATTTGTCCGTAGGTGAAAACCCATGGGGAGGAGGGGGGAAGATGCTGACAAAACCATTGACACAGATAAGGACTACCATAGATTACAAGGCCCTGGAATGTTGGTTGACGAAATAACCGCCGGTAGAATTCTTCCTCCCTAGGGGTGAGGCCCGCCCTTCCCCTAAAGGGATTGCCCCGTTTGAACACCTGTAATAACACTGGAGTATTTCTGTAATCAGAGTAATACAGATCGGATTCAGAGACTAGCTGACACTGATAACCAAAACTGCGGGGAATGGCAACGGCGGCGGTGTGGCGAGCAAGGAAGCTACAATTTAGTAAATCTTCCACTACTATGAGATTGACGCCTCCACTAGTAGGTGGAAGTGGAAAATTGCCGCCTTTTTCCATGGACAGTTTTAAAATCTCCTCTACCAAGCGTGAATCGGCTTCTTCTGCAATTGTTTCTAGGGATAAGGAGGAAGAGTCGGGATGACCAATTTTGTCCTTGGCCAGGGCAACTCGTGCTAAACTCAGGTCGATTCTACTTTCCGATAAAACACCCTCTTCCACTGCCCTTTCCACGGCTTCTATGGTGTCCAGGGGGTTTGGCGGCATTAGTAGTATATCTGCCCCTGCCTGTAGGGCTTGGACGGCTACCTGGGCGGGGGGGGCATATTTTTGGATTCCAGCCATAATCAGGGCGTCGGTGACAACCAATCCCTCGAAGCCCATTTGTTGTCTTAGTATGCCCGTTAGTACTCTCTGGGAGACAGTGGCGGGGTGATTAGCATCAATAGCCTCCACCAACAGATGTCCTGTCATCACACTGTCTACACCCTGTTTAATCACTCGGGCAAAGGGTGGCAATTCGACTGTTTGTAGTCTTGGCAAGCTATGTTTAATGACGGGCAAGTCTAGATGAGAATCACAACTAGTGTCACCATGGCCAGGGAAGTGTTTGGCACAGGTTAAAATTGGATACTGCTTACACCCCCGCACAAAGGCGGGAGCTAGGGCGGATACGGTTTCAGTTTTTTCGCCAAAGGCACGAACATTGATAACTGGATTTGAGGGGTTGTTGTTGACATCGGTAACGGGCGCCAAAATCCAATTTATTCCTATACTGAGGGCTTCTTTGGCTGTAACCCTTCCCATTTCCTCCGCCAGGGCCTCTGCTTCGGCGGGATTCTTTTCATATATGGCAGACAGGGCCATTGGGGGAGGAAACCAGGTAGCGCCGGTAAATCTTTGCCCAACTCCCTCTTCTATGTCGGCGGCGATGAGAAGTGGCGTTTTTGCCCATGACTGCAATTGTTGGCTACGATAGGATACCTCTGCCACACTGCCCCCCAACAGGATAACCCCACCAATGTTTAGATTGCCCAGCCATTCCTCTAACTGTTTTCTAGATGCCTCCCATGCTGGATAACATCTTTGATGGTCGAATAAATGACCGGTGGTACGTACTACTATTAATTGTCCTATTTTTTCCCTTAGGGATAAGCCTGACACCTTTTTCCTTATTTTTTCCTTATTTGTTGGCCTGTCTAGTAATCTCGACTTTTATATGCTATAATTTATCATGCCCAGAGGGAGAGGTGGCAGAGTGGTCGATTGCGCTCGACTTGAAATCGAGTGAGGCGATGAGTCTCCGTGGGTTCGAATCCCACCCTCTCCGGTTGCGGCGCGGCTTGACCTAGGCTTCTAACTGTCTAACGCCCTCATCAATCACTACTAACCCACCAAAATTAGAGCTATAACTCTGTCTCTAAGGCTGGCTAAGGCTCACCCTTTTTAACCCATTTTTCCCGTGCTCGTTGAGAGAAAAAACACAGGGGGCCATTGGGAAGGAGGTATAAGGGGGTGGGGGTTTATTTAGTTAGGAGCACATGAGGACATAATTGTCTCCCATGGGGTTATTCGTCGGGGGTTTTTTCCTTGACGTTTTTGACGATGCGGGACAGCTCGGCCTTTTCGTCTACGGTGATCCGAGTGGGAGAACCGCTTATGATACGTTCGTAGTTACGGAAGGAGTCTTTGATTTCGGGGCCGTCCTTGGTGATGGTGTATTCCCTAATACCTTTGTCGTGCCAGGAACCACGCATTTTAAAGACGTTAATGGCTCTGGACATTTCGCCCCTAATTTCTACATACTGTAGCATAATAATAGTATCGGTGATGGTGGAGATGTGGGATTCGGTGATGGAGTGGGCGCCCATGAATTGGTCTGTAGTATTAGTGAAAAAGCCGGTAATTTCCTCTTGTTTAGCATAACCGGTGACGCCGATGACGAACTGACGGAAGGCGTTATTGGTGACTCCCCTAGCCAAGGCGGAGAGGGAGTCGATGGCAATGCGGCTGGGTTTGAATTGGGCAATTTCGGATTTGATGATTTGCAGGTGATCCTCCAAGCCAGCGGATTCGGGGTAGGCGCATAGGACTTTGAGTAGGCCTTTTCTTTCCATTTGTTCAAAATCGATACCCCAAGAGGAGGCATTGCGAGACAGTTGGGCGCGGGATTCTTCATAGGCGAAGAGAATTGCCCTTTCTCCCTGACGGCAACCTTCTTCTAAAAATTTGCTAACCAGGAGGGTTTTGCCTGTGCCGGTGGCGCCTGTAGCCAGGATGATGGAATCTTTGAAGAAGCCACCACCACACATTTCATCAAGAGTTTTAATGCCGGAGGAGATGCGCACATTGGACGAGCGTTGGGTGAGTTGCATGGCGCCGAGGGGAAAGATGTTGATGCCGTCAAGGGTTATAGTAAAGGGGAATTCCCCCTTCATGTGGGTGGTGCCACGTAATTTGAGGATTTCGATGGTTCTTCTTCTTCTTTCTCCTTCTAAGACGTTGCGGAGGATTACCACATTGTCGGAGACGAATTCTTCTACGCCAAAACGGGCTATGGGACCATATTCATCCAGTCTTTCAGTGGTCATTACAGAAGTGACACCAAGACTTTTGAGTCTAGCCACAAGACGGAAAATCTCCCGTCTGACTACCCCTGCCGCTTCATATTGTTGGAAGATGGCGGTGACGGAGTCGATGGCTACTAGTTTAGCTTTGTATTTTTTGATGGCATATTGGATTCTTTCAATTAGAGCAGACAGATCAAAATTGCCCACAACTTCTTGTCCTTCTGGATCTGGCGAGGCGTCTAGAATAAACAGTTTTCCCTCTTGTATTAACTTTTCCAAATCCCAACCAAAACTATAGGCATTTTTAATAATATCCTCGGGAGATTCTTCAAAGGTGATAAATAAACCTGGATAGTCGAAATACTTAATACCATGATATAGGAATTGTACTGCAAATAGAGTTTTTCCCGTGCCGGAGGTCCCACTGACAAGGGTTGTACGCCCCATGGGTAAACCGCCATGGGTAATTTCGTCGAAACCCTCTATCATTGTACGAATTTTTTGTACCCCTTTAGACTTTAGCTGGTCTTTATTTTCGCTCATTTGTGTTTATCAATTGGTATCTTTTTAAAGAGTATTTTTGATGACAAATAACTGCTACAATTAGGGAATATTTATTAAGGCTCGGCAGAGGAGGCAAAGAGATTATATAGTCCCCGTCTGGGTAAAAGAAAAATCATACACTTTCTACCTGGCATGAAAAGCCGGGGGAGAAGGCCCAATCATACCCCATCTAAGATACCAAAATTTCCCCAAATAGACTAGTCTTTATCCTTGATTTCTTCATACAACAAATCTAGTCCTATGAGAACCTTTTCTCTGTCGGAGAGGTCTCCTATAATTTTTCTTACCGGTGGTGGGAGTACCTTTGAGAGGGTTGGGGTTGCCAAAATTTTATCTTCCTCTGCCAGTTGTGGGTTTTTGAGGACATCTATTACTTTTAGGGCGTAAACCCCCTTAAATTCCTCTTCTAGAATTGTCCTTAAAGTTTTCAACGCCCTGACGGAGTTGGGTGTGTTCCCTGCTACATATAGTTTAAGGACATAGGTTTTTTTAATGGGGTTCATACAACTAATTCCCAGAATTATTTTTACTGGTATTATGGTTTATATTTTATTATTTTTCCATTTAATCTACCGTAAAAAGGGTGTCAAAGGGTAGGTCCTCTTTAGGAATAGAACGGCGATACATTTCGCAGAGATGGGCGATGATATCGATGAGGGCTAGACGATAGTCTAAAAGTATGTCATCATTGCGTCCTTCCAGCTTTAATTGCTGAGAAAATTCGTCCATCAATTCCATGTGGATTTCTAGGATTTGTGAGACTGAAATATCGGCGAAAAAGGCCTGATTTACGAATTGATCTATGGCCTGGTTGACATTACTGTCTTGGCTGAAATAGTTAAGGATGATCTCCTTATATTGTTCGGTTAATTGTCTGATAAGTTCTTCTTTTTCTGCCTGGGATAGGTGACGGTAAAAGTAACTGGGATTCCGCTTATAATAAACACCTAAATATCCAAGTCTTTCTTTAAGTTTTTCGGCCAGTCTTCTCTGTTGTAGTAAGAGGAAATTCTGTTTTTCTTGTATTTTTTCTTGATGTCGTGTGTCAGCCGGTTTTTCTTTGAGGGAACAACTGGGGGCCAGCTGTAGGAATTGCCCTATAGCCTTGTCTATGTAACTTGCAATGTTACGCAATTGTTCAGGGGAAATACGGACCTCGGCACTGTGGTAGAGATAATTTTTGGGGGATTGAGGCTCGGTTTGGATGAGTATCACTGGCAGGACTAACCCTTGTTCATATAATTCGTTGAGTATGAGGCCAGTACAGTCGTTTTCCTGTAAAATGAGACAGTCTAGGTGTTCTTTTTGGTTAACAATAAATCCCTTTAGCTCTGTGGCAGAATTGAGAATATGTAAGTCATAACGCTTACTATTGAGCAATTCTGTCAGAGAGTCCAGAAGATTGCCTTGTGGTGCAAAAATACAGACTGAGATTCTGGAGGACAAGGGATTTTCATCCATCACGGTAGATTATTTCATCTATGGTATATGTTAGCTCGAGGAAGTAACAATAATCAACAGGATTTGTTAGGGAAATTGGTGGGATTTGACGTCATCGGCGAAACGGGTGACAGCCTGGAGGATAATGTCCCGGAGATTGGTATAGGGTTTGGCGAAGGGGGGGAGTTTTTCAGACAATCCTAGCAAGTCGGCGGTGACTAAGACTTGGCCATCGCAGTTACTGCCGGCACCAATGCCGATGGTGGGGATTTGGAGGGAGGAGGTGATGGTGGCCGCCAATTCTTCATTCATGTGTTCTAATACTATAGCAAAGGCTCCTGCTTGTTCAAGGGCGAGGGCCTGTTTAAGTATTTTTTCCTGTTGTTGGGGGGTTTGGCCTTGTTTTTTATAGCCTAGGATTCTGACTGACTGGGGGGTTAAGCCGATGTGTGCCATAACGGGGATGCCCACTTCTGTAAGACGAGAGACAGTGTCAATCATGGCCGGATAACCCCCTTCCAGCTTAACGGCGGCGGCATTAGTTTCCTTGAGGATTCTCCCGGCAGATTCAATGGCTTGGCTAATGTCTCTTTGATAGGTAAGAAAGGGCAAATCGCAAACCACCATTGCCCTGTTTACACCCCGACATACAGCCCTAGTGTGGTGAATCATCTCATCGAGGGTGACGGGAAGGGTGCTAGAATGGCCCAAAGCCACCATTGCCAGGGAGTCTCCCACCAGAATCACATCAATCCCCGCTATATCCAGTAACTGGGCAATGGCATAATCCCAGGCAGTCAGACAGACAATGGGGCGTCTTTCCTGCTTCCATTGTTTTAGTTTTTGGATAGTAACCTTCATGAATTGCTTACATATACACAGGAGAAAAGTACGAGAAGATTTTAACCAATGGGAGGAGGAATATAGTTGAACAATTGTTGTTGAAGCCGTCTAGCCCGTTGGCTAATTTCCTGCCAGTTTCCTTGTTTTACCAAAAAGGAGGGGAATAAATCCCCAGCCAAGCCGACGGCAATGGCCCCCGCCTTTATATAATCTGCAGCGTTGGCCAGGGTAACACCGCCCGTTGGGATGAGAGGGAGGTGGGGTAGGGGGGCAAGAATACTTTTGAGGTATTCCACCCCACCCAGGGCGCTGATGGGAAATACTTTAACAGTTCTAGCACCATACTGGAAGGCGGTGAGGATTTCAGTGGGGGATAGGGCGCCGGGGGTAAGAGGAATGTTGTGACTATGGGCTATTTCTAGCAATTCCGGGGAAAAATGGGGGCTAAAGGCAAATTGTACACCTCCTTGGATGGCTTCTCGGAGGGATTGTTTGTCTAAAATAGTACCCACTCCCACCCGACAGGAGGGGAATTCTGTCCTAAGATATTCTATCAGTTTTAGCGGCTGGTCACTGTTCCAGGTGACCTCAATTAGTTTCACCCCAGCCTGTGCCACAGCTTGTGCCTTTTTTTTTCCTTCCTGCCAGTCCCCTGCCCGAATTACCGCGATAATACGGCTGGTTTTTAGTAGGGTAAGCCACTGTTGTAACATTGTAGTATAGGAGAAGAAATGGAAATTGATTATTCTTCATGGATAACTAATAATTGTTCAATAGTAGTTATTGGTGTAGGGGCACAAAGACGTGAGAATTCTGGTTCTGTCATGGGAGTTTCCGCCAAGGATTGTGGGAGGCATAGCGCGCCATGTGTCAGAGTTGTATCCGGAAATAGTAAAGTTGGGGGATCAAGTACATCTAATCACCGTAAAACCGGACGGTGTAACAGCGGCGGCGGAAGAAGAAGTAGAAGGGATTAGGGTATATAGAGTGTCTGTTAACCCTAATGATAACTTTTTTTCCTGGGTAGCGCAAATGAACCAGTCCATGTTAGCCGCTGCCGAGGAGCTGATTCGTAATACTGGTAGTTTTGATATTATTCATGCCCATGACTGGCTGGTGGCGGATAGTGCCATTACTCTGAAACATCGTTATAAAATACCTCTGATTGCAACTATTCATGCTACAGAGTATGGTCGTCACAACGGGATACACAATCAGACTCAGGCCTATGTGGCTTCTAAGGAGGGTTCATTGGTGTATGAAGCTTGGCGGGTAATTGTCTGTAGCGAGTATATGCGGTGGGAGGTGAATCGTGCCCTAGGGTGCCCCAGGGATAAGATAGATGTGATTTATAATGGCATTCGGCCGGAAAAAAAGCAACACCCCCCCGATTTTAACAAAGTAGAATTCCGTCGTCGTTTTGCCCAGGAGCATGAGAAAATCATATACTATGTGGGGCGGATGACCTATGAGAAGGGGATACATGTTTTACTGAAGGCAGCCGGTAAAGTGTTGCAGGAGTTACATGGCAATGCCAAATTTGTGATTATTGGTGGGGGTGATACCAGTTTTTATAAACAACTGGCCCACAGTCTAGGCATTGCCCATCACTGTTTGTTTACCGGGTTTATGTCGGAGGAGGATTTGCATCGTTTCACCACTGTGGCCGACTGTGCCGTTTTTCCCAGTTTATATGAGCCCTTTGGTATTGTAGTGTTGGAGAGTTTTGCCTCTAGGGTGCCGGTAGTGGTTTCTGATGCTGGGGGACTTCCCGAAGTAGTACGACATACTCAGACCGGGATAGTCACCCAAGCCAACAATCCCCATTCTCTTGCCTGGGGGATTTTAGAGGTTTTAAAAAATCCCGAATATGCCCGATACATGGTGGAAAACGCCTATAAGGACCTAGCAGTTCGTTTTCACTGGCCCTCTTTAGCTAGACAAACCCAAAACACCTATCAACTGGTTGTCAGCCAGAGGAAGGCCACTAGCTGGTTATGAATTTTCCTCCCCGTCCATTCCTAGGGAGTAATAGCCCCTTTCTAATCCTTCCCATAGAAGGTTCAGACGTTCAAGGGCTTGGGAGGTGGAGATTTTCCCTGCTGTGTGTAGGGCCTCTACCATGGACACTTTTTGGGCGAATTCTTGGAGATTGCAGTTAAACAACCAGTTTTCCGGAGTGAACACCCCTCCATAATGCCAGCAGGGAAATAACATTTCTCTCATTACCATTTTTGCTTCCCTCATAGCACACCTCCTTCCTCAGTGGGGCTAGGTATTTTATTTGTTGTTAGAATTGAATCAGTTTGCCGAAAAAGGGATAAGAAGGAAAAAAGCAAGTACAAACCAGTCCTTTTTGGCTTTTGGACGGACACACGCCTTAACCGCCGCGGAGGAAGGAGTCTATTCCTCCCCTTCCCTTTCCCGGTTTTTATATCGGTCTTTGGCCTTTCTGCCGTTTCAACCTTTTTTAACTTTTTAACTTTCTCGGGTCTAACTTTCTTGGGTCAATGGCGAAGGGCGAACCCACCCGTATTGCCCACTTCCATTTTCAGCTTAACATCTTCACCTTAAATTGTCAAGGGCTTCTCTTTTTAAAGTTGTCGTAATTTCCTGAAATTTTGTTCGGTAAACTCCCCATCTCTGCTAGGTATTTTCACACAAAAATAAGACGATAATTACCTAGGTATTTATGGAGCAATTAACTGGTTTTTATCTGTAATTATTGGGGGTTTTTTTTCTCGGGTATAGTCGCGATATTTTACTGTAATTTTTCTCAAGTCTACTGACATTTTTGCGGCCACGGCGGGAGTCTCTTCAACGTCGAAGTTGGGTACAAACAAATAACTAATACGGGGGAGATGGAAATGGAGTTTCACAAGATTTGCCCCCTCCATTCTGCCCACTGTCATACTGGCACAACCCTCATATAATCGTAACAGTGTGGGAAGAGAGTCAAGACTGTTAATATGGACTAAAAGGCCGTTTTCAGATAGTTTCCCAAAGGGGGTTTGCAGGCATATTTGTTCAATTAACTGCAGGTTGCCGACTTTTAGTAGTAATTCGTCGGCGATGAGACAGGCGGCTTGATAACTGCCAAATAGGGCTTTTATGTCTGCTTTTAGTTGGGGTGACAAGTGACGCAGGCTGGGGCGTTTGCGAAAGTTACTGAGGGCCAGATACACCAGTATGTCCTGACGACGTCTGATGACTATTTGTTCCCATTCTTGTTCATCAGTGGCTTGTAGAATTACTTTGAATGCCCTTTTGTAGCCGCCGAATTCTTTTTTGATTTCCGCCTCCTGAGGTAATTCGCCTTTTTCTGGCAGTCTTCCCCTTTCACTGTAAAATGCCATTAATGGTTTCAACAATTCCCCGTAGTCAGCAAATTTCTTGGAGGGGGATAATACCCGTGGAGATTTAAGACGGGAGTGGAAGCGAGATGCCCTAAATTCTTCCGCTTTTTGGGGATTTCTAAATACTAAAAAAATCCCCAAATCCATGGGCAATGCCTCTCGTTTTAATACCTGTTCTATGTAGGATTTCAGTTCCTCTTGTTCATAGTATTTCTGAAAGGTATTTTTCTCTGTAATTATACCGTCTCCGTAGGCAAATTCTCCCTTCCGCTGGTATATTAAAACTTGGGCAGACACGATTAAAATTTGCCTGGCCAAAGACCAAGCTTTTAGAAGTGCTTCTCGTCTTTCAGTGACATTTTCGATGACATTTATGACATAGCCAAGATTGACAATGTCTGCTTCCTTTAGGGGATTATCTGGGAAATAATAGGGATCCCAACCAGCACTTTCATATCCCTTTTCCGCCATTATTTTAACATCAACCCCATGGCCACAACCATAGTCAAAAAAGGTCATTCCCGGCTGAAACAAACCGGCTTCTAACACTAGTCTAACTGGGCGGGAAAGGGTATTCCTGCGAATAGCGGCACGATGTCTTTCTATCTGGAAAAACTGTCGGGGGTTGTTGTGCAGACTACACACCAGATTGTGGGCCACAAAACAAATATTGTTGTCTAATAGTAGTCTTTGCCATTGTCGGAGATGGCCGATATGACTGGGGTTGTCTAGAAGTCCAAGTTTTTCTTCTATTTGAGTGAGATGGGCGAATTCTTCATACTGGGGATGTTGTGGGGGCAAAAAGGTTTCTTTTCTGTGGAGAATGGGGGGATTTTCTGATTGGGTATAGTCGACTATATTGTAACTTTTGTCTTGGATATTTACGACAATACTCCTGGCGAGAATAGGGTGAGGATTTTCCCAGAAATCGGGGTAGAAGAGATAAGAAATTTTGGGCTCGTCCAGGGCAAATTTGATAACATTAAAATCAGAGATGTTGGGAAGGATTTTTCTGGCTTTTAACTCGTACTGTTGTAGGGTCCAATCTAGGAGTTGGAGGGCGCAGACGTGAATGTATAGGCTGTCGGGTAGCAGTTTCCCAACTCTACTTCTCCGCAACAATAGGGAGATTTGCTGGAAGTTATCCACCATATCTGGCAGGGGGACAATCTTGTTTTTTATTGTAGAGCAAGTAGGACAATTTGCCCACTTTTGCGCACATTTTGGGTTAGAATAGAGGATCGGTCATTTAAAAAACTAGGCTTATTGTTAAGTATTGTTGAGAGCCGTTAAGATATGCCCTATGCCAGAACAATAAGCGCCCTAATTGCCATAGGAATAGCAGTGGGGATAACTGTGTTGGGGGGGTTGTATTTCACGATTTTTTTTGGGATTATAGTATTTTTGGCGCAGTTGGAGTACTTCCGTCTGGTAAAAGCCAAGGGAATCGAACCAGCGGGCAAGACTACGATAGTGGTGTCGCAGTTGTTATTGTTGACGGCTACCTATTATCCTAACCTAACAGATGCCACTTTTGCTCTGGCAGGGGCGTTGATTTGTTTTTATCTGTTGTTTCAACCCAAGTTGGCGACAATTGCAGATATTTCTACTTCCATTTTGGGGTTATTTTATGTGGGGTATTTGCCCAGTTATTGGATTCGTTTACGGGTAAGTTTAGATCAGAATAGTGCCTATGCCCAGGTGGTAGCCAATAGGTCAAATTTGCCCTTGGGAGGATATTTTCCGGAAAATTTTTGGGATTTTAATAGTTTTCCCGACGCCCTGAAGATTACCCTGGTGGCAATGGCTTGTATTTGGGCAGCGGATATTGGGGCTTATTTAGTAGGGAAGAATTTTGGGAAAATGAAACTATCGCAAATCAGTCCAAAAAAGACGGTGGAGGGTTCGATTTTTGGGATAATAGCCAGTATCATTATAGGAATAATTGGAGCCTGGTTTTTGAAATGGCATGCCTGGGTGTTAACCGGTTTTTGTTTGGGATTGCTGATTGGGGTAGTAAGTCTACTGGGGGATTTGACAGAGTCTTTGATGAAGAGGGATGCGGGGGTTAAAGACTCCGGGCAGTTAATACCAGGACATGGTGGCATTTTAGACCGAACCGACAGTTATGTGTTTACTGCTCCACTTGTGTACTATTTTGTGACTTTATTCCTGCCCTTGTTTTCCTAAAGAAAGGGAGTATGAAGTTATTTTGAGTGGTTGGTTTGTCCCTCCCGGGGCTAACTATAATCAAGATGTAACACTTGGAGGAAAAGGGGGGAAAAGATGACAAGGACTATTATAATCGACCCGGTGACTCGCATTGAAGGACATGCCAAAATTTCTATTCACCTCAACGACAAGGGAGAGGTGGAGACAGCCAGATTTCATGTGGTGGAGTTTAGGGGGTTTGAGAAATTCTGTGAAGGCCGTCCTCTGTTTGAAATGGCGGGCATTACAGCAAGAATATGTGGGATTTGTCCCGTGAGTCACCTGTTAGCCTCTTCCAAGGCGGGGGATAAGATACTGGGGGTTAAGATTCCACCGGCGGCAGAGAAGTTACGTCGTTTGATGAATTTGGCGCAAATAGTCCAGTCTCATGCCTTGTCCTTTTTCCATTTGAGTAGCCCGGATTTTCTCCTGGGATGGGATTGTAACCCGGCCACCCGCAATGTATTTGGTTTAATTAGGGAGAATCCGGACTTAGCCAGGGCAGGGATTCGTCTAAGGGGTTTTGGCCAGAGGATTATTGAACTGTTGGGTGCGAGGAAAATCCACGCGGCTTGGACAGTGCCGGGCGGGGTGAGGTCGCCCTTGTCGACAACGGGCAGGGATTGGATCATGGAGAATCTGCCGGAGGCAAAACAGACTGTTAATAGGGCCTTAGATTTGTTTAAACGCCTGTTGGACACCCAGCTACACACCGAGGTGGAGGTATTTGGCAAATTTGATTCCCTGTTTATGGGGTTGGTGGCGCCCAACGGCAACTGGGAACATTATGGGGGGCATATTCGTTTTGTAGACAGTCAAGGGAATATTGTGGCCGACGGGCTTTCAGAGGATGACTATCAAAGCTTTTTAGGGGAGGCGGTGGAGAATTGGTCCTATTTGAAGTTCCCCTATTACAAGCCCCACGGCTATCCAGATGGAATTTATCGGGTGGGGCCTTTAGCGCGTCTAAATATTTGTGAGAGAATGGGCACCCTAGGTGGGGATAGAGAGTTGATAGAATTCCGCCAACGGGCCGGGGGTAGGGTGGCTACTTCCTCCTTCTTCTACCATTATGCCCGTCTAGTAGAGATTCTTACGGCTCTGGAATACATTGAGCAAATGATGGAGGACCCAGACTTGTTATCCCCTAGAGTAAGGGCGGAGGCTGGCATTAACTATCTGGAGGGAGTAGGGGTAAGTGAGGCGCCAAGGGGCACTCTTTTCCATCACTATCAGGTAGACGAAAACGGCTTAGTCAAGAAGGTTAACCTGATTATTGCCACTGGCCAAAATAATTTAGCCATGAATAGGACTATCACTCAGATCGCTAAGCACTACATACATGGCACAGAGATACCAGAAGAAATGTTAAACCGAGTAGAGGCGGGAATTAGAGCCTTTGATCCTTGTTTGAGTTGTTCCACCCATGCCCTGGGGCAGATGCCCTTATATATCGAACTGGTGTCTGCCGATGGGGAAATTTTGGACCTTTGCCGCCGGGACTAATAAGGGGTTAGTATGTGGGGGCTTATGAACCATGGCCCTCACCCCACCCCAGGCCCAAAAAAATTAAACAATGGGAATAACAATCAATTAGTGGTGAAAAATGTCTAGGGAGAATTTATATTTATGTATGGGATCGGCCTGTCATCAGTTGGGGGTTTATGAGGTTTTGCCCAAGTTACAAAGACTAATTAAGGAATACGAAATTGAGGAAATTGTAGAGCTAAAGGGGTGTTTTTGTCTAGAAACCTGCAGTTCTGGGATTGTAATGAAATATAAGGACCGTCTTTTTATTAATATCAGCCCACAAAATTTGGAGGAAAAATTCATAAGAGAAATTCTGCCCTGCGTGCGTGGGGGTATGTAGGAGTGGAACTTGTCTATACCAGGGGGGTGGGGCTCTACCCCTAAGGGGCGTATAATGGTACTGTTGTGTGCCAGGGGAGTATTATGGGGAAAATTTGGGAGTTAGATTTCTACTCACGTCCCATTTTAGATGAGAACAAGAAGAAGTTATGGGAAGTATTAATCTGTGAAAGTCCGACTACGGTGGATACAGACTTGAACAGTTTGTTTCGTTATTCCCAATTTTGTGGCAATCAGGAGGTAAATTCCATCACCTTAGCTAAGGCTATAGATAGGGCAATAAAGGAGTCGGGGGAGGCACCCAGTAAAATTCGCTTTTTCCGGAAACAGATGAATAACATGATAAAAAAAGGATGTGAGGCAGTGGGAATTCCCGCTGTAGCTTCTCGTAGAACCTACTTTCTGCAGCAGTGGTTGGCAGAGAGGATGGCGAATTTTTATCCCCAACAGGCGGGGTATGATGAGACGGCATCTACCAGTGGGGGGATTCAGTATTTGCCTACGACTCCTATTGCTTTGCCGGATGCCCTAAGGGGGGATAGGAATGACAAATGGGCCTTGGTAACGCTACAGGCAGGGGAATTGAGGGAGATGGGGGAGTGGGATATTGCCTTTGGGGAGGCTTTCCCCCTAGAAATGGCATCTATCTCTGATGAGACAAAGATTCCAGGATTGCTGGTTTTCTCCTCTCGAGCTTTGCCCCTGGCTGCTTGGATGTCAGGGTTGGAATTGGCCCATTTACGTCTAGAAAGGGAGAAGACTAATCCCCCTTGTCTCTGTTTGGAAACGGGGGCCAGTGATAGCTGGATTCTGGCCAGTATAACAGATAACAATACCCTGGAGGAGGCCTTGGGGTTTGAAAGGGTAAAAAAGAAGGCTAATGGGGTTCATTTTCTGGCTATCCAGTCTTCCCCCTCCTCTCAGTCTTTTGCAGCCTTTTGGTTGCTTTTGGAGCAGGGATAAATGATAATGGTTGACGTTGATTAGGGATGTGGAAGAAGCTAGCATGAGTGAAAGGGTTGTGATTACGGGGAAAGGTATTCCTCTGGTGGGGAATGATATTGACACTGATAGGATTATCCCAGCTCGTTTTCTAAGATGTGTGACGTTTGAGGGATTAGAAGAACACGTATTCGAGGATGACAGGAAGGCTTTGAATGGGAAACACCCCTTTGACATGCCACAGTATCAGGGGGCGAAGATACTAGTAGTAAATGCGAACTTCGGGTGTGGTTCAAGTAGGGAACATGCGCCGCAAGCCATTGCCCGTTGGGGTATAGAGGCGATAGTGGGGGAGAGTTTTGCGGAGATTTTCTTTGGCAACTGTTTAGCTATGGGTATCCCCTGTGTCACTTCTACCCCGGAAAACATCAAGAGTATTCAGAATCTGTTACAGGAAAACCCAGATATTACCATGACTCTGGATTTGGAAACTATGAAAGTAAGATGTGGTCATTATAGTTGTAGCGTAAGGATGCCCTCAGGGGCAAGGAATATGTTAATAACAGGACAGTGGGACACTTGTGGCCTATTGTTGAAGAATAAGAATCAGATTCATGAGACTGCCAAAAGGTTACCCTATCTTTCCTGGTAAAGGGAAAACAGGGATTAATATGAAGGGATTGCTGCTGACAGGGTTTATGGTGTTGACGACATTATTCCCTGTAAGAGGGGAAAGAGGCTTAGTTTCGCCGGAAAGTGGTGTTAATTATGAGAAACTGGCTAGGTATTTGGAGGGGGGGGATTGGCGACGGGCCAATGAGGAGACAAGGGATTTATTATTGGCGGCTACTGGGAGGAAAATGGTGGGATGGATGAGGCTAGAGGACATTAGAAATATCCCCTGTTGGGACTTGAAAACAATAGATCGGTTGTGGTATGAGTCTTCCGGAGGCCTCTTTGGATTAAGGACACAGTTGAAGGTTTTCTTGGAGACGGGAAATCGCCCCGGAAAACTCACTAACGATGAGAATTATAATCGTTTTGGGGAAAAAGTAGGCTGGCGTAGGAACAACGATTGGATTATTTTCATTGAGAATCTGGACTACAGTCTAAATGCCCCTAGGGGACATTTGCCCAACATCCGCTCAGAATATTCTATTGGTGGGGGGAGACTGTATTATACCACCCTGGCGGAGAGACTGGTGCAGTGTAATATGGGGAAAAACTAGCCTTAAAATACTATTGAAACTTTTAGTAATTCAAGATAGTGAGAGGCGGGGGTAAGACAAGCCCATTTGAAACCGCCAGGGAATTGCGGGGAGTCAGTCTTCTTAACGGGGGCCGTTAACAGGGAGGTTGGGGTTAATTGATTATCGAGTTGACCAAATTGAGTTGACCAAGATGCGACTAATTCCCAATAAGTGTAGATTCGGCGATACAATGACTGCGGCCTTTTGATTGTAAGAGCTTTATCGTTTGATGACAAAAAACCTTGATCTTTTGCCGGTAAGTCCAGTTTAATTTAGTTGACGGCCTATGTGGGAGGTCTAACTCACTTTTGAAAATCTTCTGCCACCGACTGGGGGGGGAAAATTTCCCCTTGATGGCGGCGGACTTTTTGTCATGAATCCGAGGATGGATGACTATGGATGAGCAAAAGTATTTACAGCTATTTGGACTGGAGGCAAAACAGGGGAGATGGTTACTGATTCCCATGGGAATGACAGTTTTACTCTGTTTGGGAACTGTTTATTCCTGGAGTATTTTTAGGAAACCGCTGGAAAATCAGTTAAATATCACCGCCACGGAGAGTTTATTACCTTATACTGTTGGTTTGTTGTTCTATTCGATTTTTATGCCCATTGCCGGCTTTTTAATTCCCAAAATCGGTCCACGGGTGATGACTGCCTTGGGGGGATTGCTCGTCGGGGTGGGTTATATTTTGGCTAGTTTTGCTCCTAATATTGCCTTGATTACTCTTAGTTATGGCGTTATCGCTGGTGCCGGAGTTGGTATTGCCTATGGTGTACCCATGGCTGTGGTGGCCCGATGGTTTCCCGACAAAAAGGGTTTAGCCGTGGGGTTGACAATTGTTGGTTTTGGCCTCTCTCCCCTAATTACTGCCCCTTTGGCAAATCAGTTGATTGTATCCCATGGTGTGAATAATTCTCTGAGAATTTTAGGGATTGCTTTTATTCTCATCATCTCGGCAATAGCAATGGCCCTTAGGTTTCCCCCCCCTCATTGGAAGGATTCCATGAGTCTCACCGCAGAAAAGTCCAACCCTAGGGTTATCAATTATACCCCCATGTTAAAAAGCCCCTCTTTCTACGGGCTTTGGTTTTGTTACGCCATTGGGGCCTTGGTGGGGCTGACGGCCATCGGCATTTCTGGCCCTGTGGGATTGGAAATTATCCGGATTGACTCTAATTTAGCTGCTAGGAGTGTTTCTTTATTTGCCCTGTTTAACGGTATTAGTCGTCCTTTATTCGGGTGGTTGACGGATCGTTTTCCTCCCCGGCTTGTGGCTATAGCCTCCTACACAATTATCTTGGCAGCCTGTATTTTAATGATTTCAGCCAAGGAGGGGCAAATTGTGGTTTATTTAATAGCCTTCTCTCTATTCTGGTTTTGTTTGGGGGGATGGCTAGCCATGGCACCTACTATGACACTTAGATTTTTCAATCCTGACAATTATGCCCAAAACTACGGTATTGTATTTACGGCCTATGGGGTGGGCGCGTTGGTGGGCACTATTTTTGTGGGGCAAATAAGAGATTTATTTGGTAGCTACATCTATGGTTTTTACCTTATGGGCCTCCTAGCGATTATTGGTATTTTTATCGCCCAATTTACCCTGAAAAACCCCCACTAGTGGGAGACACTTGCCCAACATCCCCTCTGGTGAGGGGAGACTGTACTACACTACCCCAGCAAAGAGACTGATGCTAGTATCGCCAAGTAATACTAGCCAAACACACGGTGTTGGAGAGAAGGCATTTGTTGTCTGACTTGTTGTAGGCGTTGAGGGTTGATTTCTGCTAGGGCGATGCCTTCTTTGGCGCCGGTGTTAGCTAGGACAGTGCCCCAGGGGTCTACAATCATAGCATGTCCATGAGTAAAACGACGACCATAGTGGTTGCCAGTTTGAGCCGGTGCAATGACATAACAGGTATTTTCAATGGCTCTGGCCCGTATTAGAATTTCCCAGTGATCCTTTCCAGTATAGGCAGTAAAGGCGGCAGGGACAAAAATTACTTCCGCGCCTTGACGGGAAAGATGACGAAAAACCTCGGGGAAACGGACATCATAACAGATGGAAATGCCCAATTTGCCCAAATCGCCGGCATCACACACTGGCGGCAGACAACTACCGGCCATTACTGTTTTAGATTCCCGATAATAGTTGCCATCCGGTAGATTGACGTCGAACAGATGTATTTTGTGGTAGCGACACAACTCTAGACCGTTGGGGGCAATCAATACGGCGGTATTATGGACTTTTGAGGAGTCATCGGCAATGGGTGTAGGGAAACCACCTCCCAGGATGGTAACTTGGAAGCGTTGTGCCATGCGGATGAGGAATTTCTCGCTTTTGGTAGCAATTTCGTGTCTTTTGGCTACTTTCTCTTCTTCTTCCCCCAGAAAAGCGAAATTCTCGGGCAAAGCGACTAATTTAGCCCCCTGATTCACTGCCAGTTCTATGTATTCTTCTGCTTGTTGCAAGTTTTTATCAACGTCTGGGGTACTGGTCATGCAAACAGATGCCGCAAGGTATGACTTCATGTGTTGTCTGTTGAACACCTTAACTGCTAATGAATTCCCGATAACTTGCCGTTAACTCCCTCACTGCTATTTCATAGAATTGTTTACCATGTGTTGGAGTGGCCAAGGCCGGGTTAGATCCCATTCTACCATCCGGGTAACACTGACGGAAATTCTTTGCCCCGTAAATTGGGTGGCCCTTTGCCACTTCTTTTGTCAGGGGGAAATTTTTGATAGCCTCGGGATAGAAGTATTGGGTGACTGCCACTTCTGAGGGGGTGGCATGACTGCCTTCTTCTTCGCCATAGAGTTTTTTGGCCAATTCTACCACTTTGGGGCACATATACCAATTAGCCAATTTGCATTTTACCTGTTCACTTCCCGGTATGTTGAGGGCTTCTAGGTGTTCATATACCTGAGAAAAGGCTGCTTTCAGGGTGGCTATATTGCCTCCATGGCCGTTTATAAAGAAAAATTTTCTAAATCCTGCCTTGGCCAAGGATGTTAGGAAATCTTGAATGTATAAGATTAGGGTTGTAGGTCTTAGACTTATTGTACCCGGGAAGGCTGTATGATGCAGTGCCATCCCCACATTTATTGTTGGTGTTACCAGTGCCCCTGCCTCTTTTCCCACTCCTTTTGCTATTTCTTCCGCACATATTGCGTCTGTTCCTATTAATCCTGTTGGCCCGTGTTGTTCCGTCGAGCCTATTGGTATTATTATCCCATTACTCCTTTTCAGGTATTCTTCTACCTCTGGCCAGCTGCACAGTTTTAGTTCCATCTTTTCCTCTTTTTGCTGTTTATTCCATTTATCTTTCTCACTTTTTGCAATAAATTCTTATTTAAAATGTTCGCAGGCACCGCCCTGGCAGTCACTTCTCCTGCCGCCCCTCTCGCTATTCTAGCTCGCCCGCCCCCCCTTTGTCAAGGGTTACTGATGGAAATTTCCAGTTCATCTTGTCTCCACCAGAAAGGGGTGTGGGGAGGAAAGTGTTATAATGGTAGTCTGTGTGAATTGACGAGGGATGAGGGGAGGAATTAAAAGTGAAGATAATTTGTTCTCAGGAGCAATTAAAGAATAATTTATCGCTAGTGAGTAGAGTGGTGCCCTCTCGCCCAACCCATCCTATTCTAGGAAATGTGTTGTTGGTGGCAGATAAGAGAAAAAACGAGGTAACAGTGACTGGGTTTGATTTGACGGTGGGAATTCAAAGTAGTTTCCCGGCGGGGGTGGAAGAAGGAGGGGTAATAACACTGCCGGCAAAGTTGCTAAATGATGTGGTAAGCCGTCTCCCAGACGGGGAGATTATTATCACCTACGAGGAAAGAGAGGAGGAAGAAAACCCGCTGGTGGGGATTCACTGCCTGGGGGGAAGATTTCAGTTGCGGGGAATGAGGGGGGATGAGTATCCTCCTCTGCCTTTAGTAAGGGAGAATGGGTTTCACTTGCCAGGGGAGGCTTTGACGGAGGGATTAAAGGGATGTTTGTTTGCGGCAAGCAATGATGAGACTAAACAGATTTTAACTGGAGTACATCTAAAATGTAATGATAATACCATAGAGTTTGCGGCAACAGATGGACATCGTTTGGCGGTGGTGAGGGAGAAAGTAGAAGAAGAGGAAGTAGAAGGTTATAGCGGCGCTGTAGGATTTGAAATTACAATACCGGCGCGGGGATTAAGAGAATTGGAGAGAATACTGTCTGGGGCTAAGGAAGGAGAAAAGGTAGAATTGTGTATAGCCTCTAAGGATGTCGCATTTCGACTGAGGGATGTGATACTGACTAGTAGAAGGTTGGAAGGGGCATATCCGGATTATAGCCGATTAATCCCCAACAGTTTTCAAAAGACAATGGCAGTGGAAAGAAAAAGGCTGATAGATAGTTTAGAACGTCTTTCGGTTTTTAGTGACCAGAAAAACAGTTTAGTTAGGTTTAGACTTAATCCTACTAGCAGGGAGTTGACTGTGGCGATAGAGGCGGGGGAGATAGGCAGTGGAAAAGAATCAATGACGGCAGAAATCAGCGGGGAGGGGTTTGAGATTGGGTTTAACATCAAATACCTGCTGGAGGGTTTAAAGGCTTTCTCCTCTCATGAAGTGAAGTTCCATTTTAACGGCCCAGTGCAACCAGTGGTGGTAACCCCCCTGGATGGTACCTCTATGACTTATCTTATCATGCCTGTTCAAATATAATAGTGGGTTTAGGAACTACCAAAGCCACCACCACCAGGAGTTTCAATGACAAAAATGTCGTCTTGGTGAAGGTTAACAGTGGCAGTGGGGGGAAGTATTTGTTTTCCACCGTTAGCAAAGAGGATATAATTAACTCCAGGTTTCCCCTCGCCGCCTCCTTGTAAACCCTGGGGGGGAATAACTCTCCTGGAGGAGAGGATGGAGGCCGTCATGGGTTGAAGGAAACGAATCTTCCTCACCACGCCATCACCTCCCCTATATTTGCCTTTGCCACCACTGTTTTTCCTAATGCTGAATTCTTCCACCCTCACTGGATAACGGGTTTCCAATACCTCCACATCTGTCAGACGGGAGTTGGTCATATGTACATGTACTGCTGATGTACCATCATGGTTATATCCTGCCCCTGAGCCACCACAAATTGTCTCATAGTATTGATACTGATTGTTACCAAAGGTAAAGTTATTCATAGTACCTTGGGAGTTGGCCATAATACCGAGGGCGCCATAGAGACAGTCGGCGAGGAGTTGAGAGGTTTCCACATTGCCGGCGACGACAGGGGAGGGATAGGAGGGGTTGAGAAGACAGCCGGAGGGTATTATGAGGTGAAGGGGTTTAAGACAGCCGGCGTTGAGGGGAATATCGTCTTCTACCAGAGTGCGAAAAACATACAATACTACTGCTTTGGTTACGGCAATGGGGGCATTGAAGTTACTTTCTGGTAGACTAGATGTGCCCGTAAAGTCGATGGTAGCACTACAGTCTTGGGGATTGATGATAATTTTAACTTGGATGGTGGCGCCATTATCTAATTGAATACTATAACTGCCGTCTTTGAGGCATTTTATAGCTTCTCTGACACATTTTTCAGCGTTTTCTTGTATGAATTGCATATATTTTTTGACGGTTTTAAGGCCATATTTGGCAACAATTTTGCGTAGTTCGTTGGCCCCCCTTTCGTTAGCAGCTATTTGGGCTTGTAAATCGGCAAGATTTTGTTGATAATATCTGACGGGGTAAGGATGATTAAGAAGTAATTCTGCCAGTTGTTTTTCTTGTAAAATTCCCTCCCTTACCAGACAAAAATTATCGATTAATACTCCTTCTTCGTGAATATCTTTGCTGTGGGGGGGCATAGAAGCGGGGGTAATGCCGCCAACGTCAGCATGATGTCCACGGGAAGCGACAAAGAAATCTGGTTTCGAGGAAGATTCTATAAAAACAGGAGTGATGGCAGTGATATCCGGAAGGTGAGTGCCTCCATTGTAGGGGTTGTTAGTGATGTATACATCCCCCGGTTTTAGGGTTATTTTGCTATCATTAATTAGGGCCTTAACACTCTCACTCATTGACCCCAAATGTACAGGTATGTGGGGGGCATTTGCCACTAATTCTCCTTGAGAGTCGAATATGGCACAAGAAAAATCAAGTCTTTCCTTAATGTTAACAGAATGGCTAGTTTTCTGGAGGGTTATGCCCATTTCTTCGGCAATGAATCGAAAGAGATTGTTAAAAATTTCTAGCAAAATTGGGTCAGGTTTATCCAGGGAATATTGTTGAACAGGTAGGGCTCTTTCTTTATTTATTTGAGTTAAAACAAGGTGTCCAGATTCGATGATTTCAGCCTGCCAACCTGGCTCAACTACATTGGTGCCTATGGATTCAACTATTATTGCAGGACCTATAATTTTTTGATGCAACTTAAGGTCACTTCTTTGGTAGACAGGGGTATCATGCCATTGATTTTTAGTATACATTTTGACAGTGGCTATTGGCTTGGCTGGAAACTTATTTAGGGAGTTTTGTCTGGAGAGAGAGGGAAGGTTATTTTCGTCGTAGGTGGGAGAAATTAACTCCAGGGAAATCTGTTCAATTACTAGATTCTCATCTTCTAGTATGAAGCCATATCTTTGGCGGTGAAGCTGGAGGAATTCTTGTTGTAACAGACGGGTGTTGGTGGAAAATTTAACGGGAATGCTAAAGTCACTGCCTTGGTATTTGAGATAAATGGTCTTTATTATGGTAATATCATCTGACGAGCCAGGATGTTGTTTTTGTAATTCCTGCCTAGCGATAATTTCTAGTAGGGAATATTCGTGTTCGACTTGAGATATAATATCGGGGACAAGGGGGTAATTGAGAGTTTTTTCTTTGATAATTCTGATTTCAGCCAAGCCGATGCCGTAGGCAGATAAAACCCCTGCAAGGGGGTGAATAAGGATGGTTTTTATGCCCAAATTTTCGGCAATAAGACATGCATGTTGCCCACCAGCGCCGCCAAAACAACAGAGGGCATATTCAGTTAGATCATAGCCCTTTTGAAGGGAGATTTTTTTGATGGCATTGGCCATAGTTTCGACGGCGATGGAGATAAAACCTTGGGCTATTTCCTCTAGTGATATATCTTGTTTTAGTTGTTGTTTAATTTGTTGTTGTAGACGTTGAAATTCTGTCTCTACAAGCCGTAAGTTTAAAGGCTGATTGGCATCCTTGCCGAAGAGGAAGGGGAAGAAACGGGGTTGAATTTTGCCCAACAGGAGATTACAGTCGGTTATGGTGAGTCTATCGCCCCCCCTATCGTAACATACAGGACCGGGATTGGCACCGGCAGATTCTGGGCCGACTCTGTATCTTTGACCGTCAAAGTAGCAAATTGAACCTCCTCCGGCAGCTACGGTGTGAATTGCTAGCTGTGGCACGCACAATCTCACTCCGGCTATTTCCGTCTCTTGATTTCGCTCGTATTCGCCGGCGTAATGGGCAACATCAGTAGAAGTGCCCCCCATGTCAAAAGTGATAATCTTGTGAAAGCCAGCCTGAAGGGAAGTTTTAACAGCACCGACAATGCCGCCGGCAGGGCCTGATAAAATACTATCCTTGCCCTGAAAGTATCTACTATCGGCTAAACCCCCGTTAGACTGCATAAACATCAACCGGGGGGGATTGGGGGAGAGACTCTCTTCCACCTGTTGGATATAACGACGTAAGACGGGGGATAGGTAGGCATCAACCACGGTGGTGTCGCCTCTGCTTACCAGTTTGATGAGACTGGTGACTTTGTGGGAGACGGAGACTTGGGGGAAACCGATTTTCTTGGCGAGAGCCTCTACTTGCAGTTCATGTTTGTTACACTTATAACTATGAAGAAGAACGATAGCACAACTGCGGAAGCCTTCTGCATATGCCTGGCGTAAGTCAGTTTCTAGTAGGGGAAGGTTAAGGGGTTGAATTTCATTCCCGTTGGCATCCAAACGCCCTTCCACTTCAATCACCTTCTGGTATAACATCTCTGGTAAGGTGATGTGTCTAGCGAAAATATTTGGGCGTTGCTGATAGCCGATTCTTAAGGCGTCTTTGAAACCTTTGTTAATTACTAATACTACAGGAGTCCCCTTTCTTTCCAGGAGGGCGTTAGTAGCCACAGTTGTGCCCATTTTAATTACTTCAATATTTTCGAGGGGGAGGGGTTTGTTGGGGGGAATGCCGAGGATTTGTCTAATACCCTCGATGGCGGCGGAGGAGTAGTGTTGGGGGTTTTCTGAGAGGAGTTTATGGGTGATAATGTCTCCCTGGGGGGTTATGGCAACAATGTCAGTAAAGGTGCCACCCCTGTCAATCCAAAATTGCCATTTACCACTGGTTGCCATAGGCGTAGGGAAGTGAATAATCCTACAAGATACCATTAAAATGGGGGATGGAGGAAAACGAAAAGAGAGGAAGTCATGGAAAAAAGACAATTGGGCAAGTCAGGGATTGAGATAACGCCTATAATAATGGGCACCTGGCAGGCTGGCAAGAAGATGTGGGTGGGGATAGAGGATTCAGAGAGTATTAAGGCCATAAGAAGGGCAGTGGAATTGGGTATTAATACCATTGACACAGCGGAAGTGTATGGAGATGGGCATTCAGAGAGGATTGTAGGGGAGGCTATAAAGGATGTGCGGGATAAGGTAGTCATAGCCACTAAGGTATTTGCCAACCACCTCAAGTATCATCAGGTGATAGAGGCTTGTAACAATTCTTTAAAAAACCTACAGACAGATTATATTGACTTGTATCAGATTCATTGGCCTTCTGGAAGTTGGGGTACGGAAGTAGTACCGATAGAGGAAACCATGAGGGCGATGAATAAGTTGAAGGAGGAGGGGAAGATAAGGGCGATTGGGGTATCTAATTTTTCCCTATCACAGTTACAACAGGCGTGTGAATATGGACAGATAGACAGTATCCAGCCGCCCTATTCGTTATTTTGGCGGTTTGTGGAAAAACAGATCCAGCCGTGGTGTGTAGAGAGGGGGATTTCCATTCTAGCATATTCGCCATTGGCACAGGGGATTTTGACAGGGAAATTTGGGGATAATCCCACCTTTGCTGAAGGAGATCATCGCAAAGACAATCGTCTTTTTCAACCCCCCCATTGGGAAAGGGTGAAGAAAGCCTTGTCTCAACTGAGGCCCTATGCTGAGAAGTACAATTGCACCTTAGGGCAGTTAGCCATTGCCTGGGTAATCCATCAACCCCAAACCAGTGCGATAGTTGGTGCTAGGAATGCCCAACAGGTAGAGGAGAATGCCCATGCGGTGGATATAAAGATAACTCCAGAGGATTTAAAGGCTATTAGTGATATTGGTGAAGAGGTAACCAGGCATTTAGACGACAATCCGGTTATGTGGGATTTCAAAAGGGGATAGGATGTAGGTGGTAGATGTAGAGTAAGGGGGATTGTAGGGGCATATAGCAATATGCCCCGTGGGTGGGGTAGCCAACCACGCAACAAGGATAATCATGTTATTGGGTTCAAGAATTATTTGAGAAAAAGTGGCAATAGAAGGGGTAATGCCGGAATGTATAGAAAAACCATGAGAAAAAATATCAATAATCCGTGAGACTATTGCAAAAAGAGGGATGAAGTTGAAAAAGGGAAAAAGGCGGCGATGACCCACAGACGAATATAATCATTCTTCAGCAGGGGATTGGGAAGAGTGGCCAATGTGGATAGGAATAACAATCATTTTTGTTGTCAGGCATTCATATTCATGATGAGTATTAAAGCAAACCGTAGACTAGTTTTGGGTGTTGGGAGAAAAAGAGGGGAAGACTTGGGGTTTTCGGAAGAGGGGAGAAAAACCAACTTCTATCTGCATTTGAAAAGTTAAAGGGGGGAGAGTGAGAATAATAACCCCTTCCTAGAAAGGAGAGTAAATCAGCAGGGGATGGGGAGGCAGACACAAGCAGCGGGGTGGAGTGGCTAGTGGGGATAAGACTACTAATCCCCTGCCTACCAAGCCAAGATTTATCCCGAGGAGATGGTAAAACAAATATAGACGAATGATAATCATTGTCCCAATTTCAAGGCAGAGGGGATATCAGTCATAATGCCTTGTAGGAAAAAGGGGTGGTTGAATACAGACGAATGATAAAGGTGGGGATTGAGAATCCCAAACAACCCTAGTCTAGAGACAACAGGGAATTTCCGGAAAGGTGGTAACAGTGGGATGGCAATAACAATTCTCCTTTTACTGTCAATATCCTTCTAGGATAGTCGGAAGGATACCAGTAGTAAGAGATAACCAGTCTACTTTCATAGTGGGGAGAATAGGCGGAATAATGATTTCTTACTGTAGGTTATCCGGCGAAGGGCAACTGAATACAGACAATTATTCTGGGTTTGAAAAGTTATATTAGGGTAGGTGAGAATATTAACTCTCCCCTAGGGGCTTTAAACTGAAATAGAGGAAATAACGACAAAAAAATTGTGATAGTCTGCATGGATACTACCATAAGGCAGTTTATACTTCCAAAACATCCCCTGGGGGGGTAACTAACCGGTTATGGATAATAATATTTATTATCCCCGTGTTACAAGCCAGTCTCCCCTTCCAAAAGGGGGTAACCAGTCTAGAGAAGGAAATGATATTGGCAACAAAAATCCCCCCTTGGAAGTTATCTAGGGAGAAAATAAAGTAGCCAAGCCTGCCAATAACAATTATCCCCTGCTATTGGGGCAACCAGTCTGCCGCCGACAAAAAGAAGATGGCGATGCCAATAATGATTCTTTCCTGGAAACCACTTAATATGCCAAGGGCCAACGAGTGGTAATTATCTTACTCCTTAGGGATATACCAGTCATAGTATCTTGTGGGAAATCCCTGGTAGGGATTAGCTAAATGTAAGGGAGATACCAGTCATAGTGTCTTGTGGGGAATGGTAAGGATTAGCTAAATGTAGACGAATGATAATTATTGGCACGGTATGGATTGGCATGGTATGGAGGCAAGGAGGGGTTGCAATTATAAACCCTCACGGGGAAGGGGTTGTATGAGAAGGGTTTTTATGGTATTGTAGGCGATGGTACCTTAGGAAGGGGGAGAAGGTGTTTATTCTCACCAATGACGATGGGATTGAGGCGGAGGGTATTAGGGTTTTAAAGGAGATTGTTGAGGGGGAAAAGATAATAGTTGCCCCAGCAGGGCATATTTCCGGTTGTAGTCACCAAGTTACTACCCGTTATCCCCTAACCCTGGAAGAGGTAAAACCCGGGGAATATGCGGTAAATGGGACTCCGGTAGACTGTGTGCGTCTAGCGGTGTCTTGTTTGGCGCCCTCTTCTACCTGGGTATTATCTGGTATTAACGCTGGCGGTAATCTGGGAGTAGACATTTATGTTTCGGGAACGGTGGCAGCGGTAAGAGAGGCGGCGATTTTGGGGTTGAAGGGAATCGCCTTTTCTCACCTGCGGAAACGCCCAAGAGAAATTAATTGGCAGCTGGCAAAAAAACTGGCGACAAGGGTGTTGGCAGAGTTATTGCCAAAAAGACTGCCCAGGGGGTGTTTTTGGAATGTCAATTTGCCCCATCTTGATGAGGATTGTAGCCCAGAAATTGTGTTTTGCAAACCCAGTATTGATCCCCTCCCCATTGAGTTTAGAAAAGAAGGAAACAGTTACTGGTATAAGGGGGAGTATTTGCAGAGGAAAAGGACTGAAAAAACCGATGTAGATGTGTGTTTTTCTGGTAAAATTGCTGTAAGTCTGATTAGCATTAGCAACCATCCCCATCCTGACGAATATCCCCAATAAACCCCATAAAGAGGTGTGATGACTGTGGAAACCCAGAAAAGAAAGGATGAACATATACGCATTTGTTTAGATGAAAAAGTGCAAGCTTCCCAGGTTAAAAATGGTTTAGAAAAGTACGAGTTTATCCACTGCTGTTTGCCGGAGTTAGATTATCAAGAAATCGATATCTCCACTACTTTTTTGGGGCATAAACTGAAGACGCCACTGTTGATTTCTTCTATGACGGGTGGGACGGACAATGGAGAATTAATCAATAAGAGACTGGCAATAATTGCGCAAAAGTACGGTTTGGTCATGGGGATTGGTTCGGGACGTGTTATAATCGAAAAACCAGAAGTGGCTCATACTTTCAAAGTGCGCTCCATAGCCCCTGATATACTATTGTTTGCCAATCTAGGGGCAGTGCAACTGAATTATGGTTATTCTTGGCGGGAATGTTTATCCCTAGTGGAAATCCTGGAGGCAGATGCTTTAATTCTCCACTTAAATCCTTTGCAGGAGTGTATTCAGCAGGAGGGGGATACTAATTTCAAACACCTGTTGTCGAAGATTGAAAAGGTGTGTGAGAAACTGCCAATACCTGTTATCGTTAAGGAGGTGGGGAATGGGATTAGTGTGGAGATGGCGGAGAAACTATTGAGTGTGGGGGTGGCAGCAATAGATGTAGCCGGTGCCGGTGGCACGTCTTGGGCTATGGTGGAAAGTAAAAGGGCTACTAATCCCCTACAAAAAGCCTTAGGAGAAACCTTTGCTAATTGGGGTATTCCTACCGCTGATTGTGTGGTAGCCATCGCCAGGAGGTATCCGGATATCCCTTTGATTGCCTCTGGTGGCATTCGCAATGGCTTGGAGGCGGCAAAACTGTTGGCATTGGGCGCGGATTTAGTGGGATTTGCCTATCCTTTTCTCAAAGCAGCAATGACTTCTATGGAAGCCTTGGAGGGTTTAGTAGAATTGTTGTTAGCAGAAATCAAGACGGTATTATTTTGTACTGGCAATAGGGACATTTCCAGTTTACAAAACTCTTCTTCCCTTCGCCTAGTTTCTCCCTCTCCTCCCCATGGGTAATACATTGTTGTCATTTATCCGCCAGAATCCCACCATGTCTTTCTACTACCATCCCAGTCACTGTTATTCTGCTTTCTCTTTTCAACTAGATGTGTTTGCCATCCTAGCCAATATCATTATGCCCCTTGGCGACTACTGCTGGTGGGGTATATGTCTTGCCGTTATCCTTTGATTTTTCTGGGGTGGACTTGTTTTTCTAGTCTTCTTCTGAAATGAAAGACACTGGAAGTATTGGGCGTCTGCTGGTGGGGAGGGGTTGTCACCACAGCCAATGGCGGGGGGGGATGTTGTTTTTTTATTCCTAATAGCCACTAGTATTGGATTCTCATTACGGCTTGTTTGTTTTGTCGGCAAATAGGCATCAAGGAGGGTTATCAAGTAACTGTCATGTCTGACAGGAGTTTATTTTTGCCGTTGCTAGGATTATTAATTGTTTTTGTCATTGCCGATGGGGCAAGAATTGTTAGTGTATGGGTTATTGTTGTCTGGCATCTATTTTACTAGTAGTAAGGGAATTATTATAGCCGTCATTCATGCCAGCAGTCAGTGGCAACAAGAGTATCCCTTTTTCTCATCAGATGGGAGTTGTCTTTCGTTTCTCTTGCCTGACACCAGCTGTTTTCGTTATTTACTGGTCATTATTGGCTGTCATTGACGATAATAACTGGCAACCAGCAACATAGCAATCAGTGGTAACAAGAGTATTCCTCTTTCTTTCCGATGGCTTGGGTGGGATTTGTATTTCTTTTTTTTTTACTTTTATCTTTTATCCGACACACACCCTCTACCAGTAATTACTAACAGACTATTGTGACAGATTGTTACAGGGGACTATCTCTACTTTTCCCCTTCTGATATCCACCCCCTCTTTAACAGACACTCCTGTTGTTTCTTTTACTGCCAAGGTTGAGGAGTTATTTTGTTTGTCGTCTGTCTGATTGTCTAACAGTAACTATCTCCCAGTAACACCCTGCTGATGGTTGGCAACTGAGAGTATGTTATTGTGGGACATAGGGTCAAGCTATGTTAAATTATATTAAGTTATTTTATCAATGGTAAAGAGAGGGTAAAGGAAAAGATGAATATAGCAATACCTGAATCTGTAAAAATTTGGTCACAATTTGCTCATCCCATTCTAATGTGGATTTTGTTTGCCACGGCGATTTATGCCCTGTATTTGGGGATAATGGCGAAGAAGACTCGTCTGGCAGACAAGGAGGAGAGAAAAGAGTTAATCAAGGGCAATTATGCCACAAGACATCATCAGGTGGGCGCGATTTTCATGGCATTGGTGGTATTAGGCACAGTGGGTGGTATGGCCGTCACCTATATCAACAATGGTAAATTATTTATAGGCCCCCATCTAATTGCTGGCCTGACTATGATGTCTATGGTAGCAGTCTCTGCCTCTTTAGTGCCCTTTATGCAGAAGGGTAATGAGCTTGCCAGAGCTACTCATGTAGCCTTGAATATGACGATTCTTTTGATTTTTGGTTGGCAGGCGATAACTGGTATGCAGATTCTAAACAAGATTATTAGTAGGTTGTAAAGATAAGGAAAATTGGGGAATAGGAGGAGGGGGAGGGATTTGGGGGATGGGGGAGATGGGGTTTAAAAAGGGCTTATTTTGGAAAGTTGCAATGCGCTTGTTTACGAGTATCTCAACAATAATCACCCATTATTTCCTGACACCAGTAGAGTAGAAGTTGATGGCGGTATCTCCATAGATTCTGGTATCTAGGAGTAAGAGGGGGGAGTCGGAATTGAGGAGTGATTCCTTGGGGGGGTATTCCACTGCCAACTCCCCCGATTCCGGATTTAACAATTCATAATCGCTAATGGCTTTCATAACGGGATTATATAGGTTAAGGTTATAGGGGGGATCAAAGTAAATTAGGTCGAATTTTTCCCCCCTTAGACTTTTTAATCTTTTTAAAACATCCCCTCTGAGGATGCGAAATCTTTGATTGGGGGCCGCTATCTTCTGCCAATTTTCTCTGATAATATCACAGGCCAAAGGAGATTTTTCGATGGCTACTACTTCCCTGGCTCCACGACACAAGGCCTCGGCGCCCATTGTACCATTTCCTGCACATAAATCCAACCATTTTGCTCCTATAATTTTCTCCCTCCAGATGGAAAATATAGCCTCTCTTACCTTGGCCGTGGTAGGACGAGTTTCTTTTCCCGCCAGGGTTTTTATTTCTCTATTACCATAGATACGTATTCCCATCCTTTCTGTGCTTTTACAATCTGATTGTTGCCCAGTCTTTTTCCCTTATATAGTTGGTCATATCGGTGAATTTTCTCAATTCCCACTGTTTAAGCCGGAAGGGGGGCAGTCTTTTTTCTGCTAACTCGTCATTTATTTTTACTATTTTCTTTTCAACTTCTTCTATATTCAAATCTTTACCACTTTTTCCGAAGTACCCGAGGGTAATATGAGCCGCAAATTCGTACTGTTGTTCTATTCCCAGTCTTATTATTTGTTCATTTTGGTATATCATTTTTCTGAGCTCGATAATATAATTGTAGCTATTCTCCGTGGGAGCTAGACATACAGCAATTGCCCTTGGAAATATTGAGATGCCTAGCAATTCTAATTCTAGGGAATCGGGCTGATGTAACTTTTGGTATTCTTCAAATATTTTGCCTATTTCTGTGATAAGCAACCTGTCGAAATTCTCTTTCTCTTTAGTGGCGGATATGTAGTCTTTATCCCAGATTAAATCTGCTAGGGTTAGATGGAAACTCTCAGGGGGTACGGTTAGAAATAAACCCTCTGGCAGACTGTCTTTTAATTGTTTTTGTACCTCTTCCAGGTGTTGATAAAACTCATCGTTAAACTCATCATCTTTCCAGGGAGGTGTGATAATGCTATAACCGGGAAACTCCACTGCTACGCCGTTATTAAACTTGGGGGATGGTTGAATATTTGCCAACTGTTGCTTATAGTTGGCTGGCATAGTCATTTGCACCACCCGGTTGATATATTCTTGATAATTTCCGTCCATTCTTTCTCTTTTTTTTGTCTTTTCGATTTCAAGATATTGTTTATATTATAATTTCAAATATTTTTTCTGTCAATGATTAGGTAATATTTTAGGGGGAATTTTGATAACAACGAGGGAGAGTCAGCCGTAGGTAAAACTCTCAATTAATTGCCGGTGTTGTGGATAGATTTGGAGTAATTCTTGTCTTGAAGCCAACCGAAAATCTCGAAAATCAAAACCGGGGGCCACAGTACAACCGATTAGACTGTAAGAATTAGGGGTGTTTACGGAGAGACTCAACCAGGTATGATGGGGGACAACTACTTGTGGCTCCTCGTCATTTTCGGGGTTATTTCCCAATTTTTTCTGGCGATAGTTGCCCTGTTTATCCAACAGGTGTATTGTCATAGGGGCGCCGCAATAGTAGTGTAAAATTTCGTCACTTTCCAGTATATGAAAAGCGGAAAATTGTTCACTTGTGAGGAGGTAATAAATAGCGGTACATGCGTTTCTTTCTCCCTGGTGTCTGGGGAGAGTGTTTTCCTTATTAACTATGTCTAAACTGCGGTAGGTTTCCCTATAAAATCCCCCTTCAGGGTGAGGTTGTAATTGTAGTTTCTCAATCCAATAATTGGCATCAATCTTCATGGAATTCTATCATTTTATATTGCCTAGTAGTGGACTATCATATATAGGAGTGTGTTCCCATTGACGGTTACCTAGAATTATAACCGGTCAGGCATATAGGAGGGCAAATGCCGATTTACTACTTTTGGGGTGACGATGATTTTGCCATACAACAGGAAATAATGTCTTTAAAGGAAACCTACTTAGATAGTGAATGGTTACAATTCAACTGGGGGAGGTTTCCTGGCGACAAAAGAGAGTCTTTATTAGAGGGGATATATTTAGCCATGACTCCTCCCTTTGGGGGTAGCCATCGCCTGGTTTGGATATACAACACGACACTGTTTCAGGAAAATGCAGAGGAAGAGTTGGTGGCAAAGATGCAGAAGTATTTGAAGCAGATTCCAGAAACCACGCACTTAATCTTCACTGCCACAAAAAAGCCTGATAGTAGACTCAAAATTGGCAAACTTATAACTCAAAATGCCCAGGTGAAAGAGTTTAGTATTATTCCCCCTTGGCAGACAGAAAAATTAGTGAAAAGAGTAGAAGAATTAGCGGCGAAAAAGGGAATAAAACTTAGTAAGGAAGCGATTAATATTCTCGCCAACTCGGTGGGGAATGACACCCGAAGTTTATGGCAAGAATTGGAAAAGTTGTCCATATATCAAGGAGATGACTGCCAGACTATGGGGGAGGGAGTAGTAGAATCTTTGGTGAATATTAGTGGCCAGAATAGTATACAATTAGCTCAAGCAACTCTAAGAGGGGACAATCATTCCGCCCTGTTAAAGGTGGAAGATTTAATCAATAACCAGAATGAAAATCCTTTGAAGATAGTGGCTACAATGGTAGGACAATTCCGCACCTGGTGTATAGTGAAGGCCATGACAGAGTCGGGGGAAGATGAGAATACCATAGCAGAATATGGGGAGATAGGCAATCCGAAAAGGGTTTATTTCCTTCGACAAGAGGTGAAAAACATTAGCCTTTTTAGGCTGAAAGAGTGCCTGGAAATTTTGCTAGAGGTGGAATACGATTTAAAGATAGGAAAAGATCCGGTTGATACCTTAAAAACAGCAGTAATAAAAATGTGCAATTTGTGATGTTCAGGAGGATAATAAATATTCTAATATTGAGCTTGGCATTAAAATCTATCTCCCTGGTAAGCGTAAAAACAATACCGGCAAGAGAGACTATAGGGGGGACTATTTTTTTGCCGGCTGAGACAGCAAGAATGGTAGAAAAATATAAGCCCTATAATCCCCCTCGGGAAGATGTAAGAATATTGGTAATTAGTGATCTAAATAGTAGCTATGGTTCGACAGAATACGAAAATCAGGTGCATCTTGCCATAAAAATGATCCCCTTTTGGCAACCGGATATTGTTATCTGTGGGGGGGATATGATTGCTTCTCAAAAAGCTAGCCTAACGGAGGCACAAATCAAAGCCATGTGGGAGGCTTTTGACAGTCAAATAGCCAAACCCATAAGGGATTTAAGGATTCCCTTTGCCTTTACTCTAGGTAATCATGATGCCTCTAGTGTGATGGTTGGGGGAAAGTTTTTGTTTGCTAAAGACAGGAAACTTGCAAAACAATACTGGCAAAACCCCAAACACAAACCGAAGTTAAATTATATAGACACCACCCACTATCCCTTCTATTACACCTTTGAGGAGAAAGGGATTTTTTTCTTGGTGTGGGATGCCTCGTCTAATAGGATACCAGAAGATAAACTCAGATGGGTGGAAAAAAGCCTAGCCTCTAAAAGGGCGCAAAGGGCTAAAATGAGAATTGTTATCGGCCATTTGCCGTTATACGGGGTGGCGGCGAGGAAGAATCATCCCGGCGAAGTATTGGCGAATGGGGATGGATTACGTCGGTTACTAGAAAAGTACAATGTCCATACTTACATTAGTGGACACCACCATGCCTATTATCCGGCAAAAAGGGGCACAATACAATTATTGCATGCGGGGGCATTGGGTCAGGGACCCCGTCATCTAATTGGGGAGGATGACAAGTTGCCGCCGAAAAAGACTCTCACAGTGGTAGACATAGATTTTAACAGCGGGGATTTGACTAAATACACCACTTATGATATGGAAGATTTTTCCCTGATTAACTATCAACAATTACCCCGTTTGATAATGGGAGAAAATGGGATGATTATTCGCAGAGATTTACGAGCAACAGATGTAAGTAAATTAGAGCTCGATGCCTGTCTAGCTATATATTCCCAAAGGGAAAAATGTCGTATTTAGAGGAGCATTATTTTAAGAAAGGTAACAAAGTTTGACAAACTGTCATTTGACAAGGGGAGACAAAATATTGAAGATAAAAAAGGACAATATGGAAAACAGGTTTTCAAGACAGAGATGAGAAGAGTTGTTAGCTTGATAGTACTGTTGGCAAGCATTTGTAGCATTTCTTTGGCAAACATCAATCCCGCCTGGGCGGCGAATTTGGCCAACGGCGCGGCGGTGTTTAGTGCCAATTGTGCCGCTTGTCACATGGGCGGGAAGAATGTGGTAAATGCAGCTAAAACCCTCCAAAAGGAAGACTTACAGAAGTATGACATGTACGACATAGATAAAATTAAATACCAAATAATACACGGGAAAGCCGCCATGCCAGCATTTGGTGGCCGTCTGACGGCTGAACAAATCGAAGACGTGGCAGCCTATGTGTTAGCCCAGGCAGACAAAGGCTGGAAATAAGGGGATACACCCCGAGGGGGAGGGCTTTTAAATCCCTAGTCTCTCGTATACTACTTCCAGGTGCTTGAGGTGTTGTTGGGGGTCAAAACAAGTGGCAATCTCTTCTGGAGACAAAAATCTTTTCACCTCTGGATGGTTTTCCACTAGCTGACGGAAGTTCCCCCCCCTCTTATTCCACGCCTGATGGGCACATCCCTGTACAATCCTATAGGCTTGCTCCCTACTCATGCCCTTTTCTACTAGGGCTAACAAGACCCTTTGACTAAATATAACCCCTCCATATACATTCATGTTTTCGAGCATATTTTCAGGGTAAACTAGGAGGTGTTGGATCAGGTCGGTCATCTCTTTAAGCATGAAGTGGATGAGAATGCAGGAGTCTGGGAGGATGACTCTTTCGACGGAACTGTGGGAAATATCCCGCTCATGCCACAGGGCGACGTTTTCTAAGGCGGCAACGGCATAGCCCCTGATAATCCTGGCCATCCCTGTAATCCTCTCACTGCGGACGGGGTTGCGTTTATGGGGCATGGCAGATGAGCCTTTTTGGCCTTCAGAGAAGTACTCCTCCACCTCCAGCACGTCCGTGCGTTGTAGGTTTCTGATTTCTACGGCAAAACGCTCAAGGGAGGCGGCTAGTAGGGCCAATTGTTGCACAAAATGGGCATGACGGTCCCTTGAAATTACCTGGGTGGAGGCGGTGTCCGGTTGTAGTCCCAGTTTAGCACAGGCTATGGCTTCTACTCTGGGGTCTATATTGGCATAGGTGCCTACGGCCCCGGAGATTTTTCCCACTGCCACCTCTTCTCTCAGTTTTACCAGACGTTCCCGGTGACGGCGCATTTCTGCCAGCCACCCAGCCAGTTTAAAGCCAAAGGTAATCGGTTCGGCATGGATGCCGTGGGTCCTACCCACCATTATGGTGTAGCGGTGTTTTTGTGCCTGGTAGCGGATAGCCTGAATAGTTTCCTCTAGGCAGGCTAGGATGAGGTCTAAACTTGCTACTAACTGTAGTGCTAAAGCAGTATCTAAAACATCAGAACTGGTGAGGCCGAGGTGGATATACCTGCCGGCATCCCCTACATATTCGTTAACATTGGTGAGGAAAGCGATAACATCGTGGCGGACTTCTGCTTCTATCTCAGCGATGCGTTTTGGGTCAAAATTGGCCTTCTTTTTAATCTCCTCCACTGCCTCTTGGGGGATTAGTCCCAATGAAGCCTGAGCTTCACAGACAGCTATTTCCACCTGCAACCAAGTGCGAAAACGATACTCGTCAGTCCAGATTACCCCCATTTCGGGCAAGGTGTAACGCTCAATCACTGCTAGAAGTCAAGGTCTGCATGTGAGTACAACCCTTCCATTGTAGCCCAAGAGGGTTATAAAGTCCGCAGATAACTCAACAAATCTGCCATGTCTTCTGCAGAGGGTTGAAATTTAGGCATGGGGGGAGTCTTACCACTAATCACCTGTTGGATAAGCTGGGAGTCTGATTTATGTTTGCTTATGCCCTGTAAACTGGGTCCTACATTGCCGCCTCCATTCAAGCCATGACAACCGGCACAATTCACGCGGAAAATAGCTTCCCCTCTAGCTACATTCCCCTGAAAGGACAATACTTTTTGGGTATAGGGATCATTTTTGGCTAGCAATCCCCCCAGCAACAGGGAAATAACTACCAATCCCATCGCCACAGACAACAAGCCAGGGGCGTGTTTTTTGGTTTTCTCCTCTTCTATTTGCCTTTCCAGTAGTTGGTTGCCCACGGTTCCATTGTTAACTTTCAGTTTACTTAATTAACATTCTGCAATATTTTGGCTCCTCCTGACCACTATTTTCGGTTTTATTTATATTTCCCCTTTCTCATGGTTTACGGATAGTTTAAGGGGGTGATAAGCTAAAAAACGCAGTGAATTCTGGAACAACCATGTCTGAATTGCCTTTGTTGTTGAGAGTAGCGAGAGGGGAAAAAGGGGAACGTCCACCAGTGTGGATGATGCGTCAGGCGGGAAGATACATGAAGGCATACAGAGACTTGAGGGAGAAATACCCCAGTTTCCGGGAAAGGTCAGAAAATCCAGACCTAGCCATTGAAATTTCCCTACAACCCTGGCATGCCTTTCAGCCGGATGGGGTGATTATGTTTTCTGACATTTTAACCCCTTTACCAGGAATAGGCATTTCTTTTGACATTGTAGAAAGCAGGGGCCCCATTATAGCCCCTCCTATTCGGAGGAGAGCACAAATTGAGCAGTTACGTCCTTTAGAACCAGAGGAATCCTTGCCCTTTATCAAAACCATTCTCACCAGTTTGCGCAAAGAGGTGGGTAATAAGTCCACGGTGCTGGGGTTTGTGGGTGCGCCTTGGACATTAGCTGCCTATGTAGTGGAGGGCAAGGGCTCTAAGGACTATACTGTTATCAAGAGTATGGCCTTTTCTGAGCCAGATTTGCTACATAAACTGTTGGATAAGATTGCCACTGCCGTTGCCACTTACATCCGTTATCAGATTGACTGTGGAGCTCAAGTAGTACAGATGTTTGACTCCTGGGCCGGTCACCTAAGTCCACAGGATTATGACACCTTTGCCTTACCCTACCAGAAGAAAGTGGTTGAGCTAGTCAAGGCTACTCATCCTGACACCCCCCTTATTTTGTACATCAGCGGTAGTGCAGGCATATTAGAACGAATGGCACAATCCGGGGTGGACATCGTCAGTTTGGATTGGATGGTGGACATGGCGGAAGCTAGACAAAGACTGGGAGAACATGTTAAAGTACAGGGTAATATAGACCCGGCTGTATTGTTTGGCACTCAAGAATTCATCAAACAGAGGATTTACGATACTGTGGCCAAGGCTGGCAATACCGGGCATATTCTGAATTTGGGGCATGGTGTGTTGGTGGGCACCCCCGAAGACAACGTGAGATTCTTCTTCGAGACTGCTAAGCAAATACGTTACTAGTACACTCCCGCCATACAGTCTTGCCTACCGTAGTCCACAAGGGCGATTTGACTGTATTATGGTGTTTTTTTTCTACATTTGCCTTACAAATAGTAAGGGGGGTTGCTTTAAAAACCGGAATAACCTAAACTTGTTAACCACCAGTTAAAAACAAGGGGTTTTAGAGGTTTAATTTTTATGAACAATATTCCCAGCAGCCCCCTCATAATAAACCTTTCAATGTTGCTAACAAAACCCACAGGAATAGCTAATTATACCAACAACCTCCTGAGGCATTTTCCTTTACAGTATACCAGTGTTTTAGCCCAAAAATACTATCAGCCCCAAATTCACAAAAATCCCTACTTCATCGCGGAAAAACTTAGTCCAGACTACGGCACTAAAGGACATGTTTCCCGTATACTTTGGACCCAAACGGAATTGCCCAATATTTTTCGCCAACTTAAGGGAAATTTGTTATTCTCTCCTTGTGGAGAAATGCCTCTTTTTGCCAACATAAGAACTATAGTAGTTGTCCACGATTTAATTCCTCTTCGTTTCCCCAGAATCCAATCCCTCCTCACCCACTACTGCCGTTATATCTTGCCGTTGGTGTGTCAACAGGCAGTGCATATTATTTGTAACTCCAAGGCTACTGCTGACGATTTGATTGAAATTTTGGGGGTAAAAGCTGGTAAAATAACACCCATACCCCTGGGAATTGATAGGGAGAAATTTAAACCCCTAGCTGAAGCAAAAAAAAGTCCTAGTGTTCGTTTTTTTTTGTATTTAGGTAGACATGACCCCCATAAAAACTTGTCTAGAATTATAGCGGCATTTGCTCAGTTTAGGTATAAAAAAGAATATCAATTATGGATAGCAGGACAAAGGGATTCCCGTTATACTCCCCCGTTGAAAAAACAGGCAAAACAATTGGGCATAGAAAACAGAGTAAAATTCCTAGACTACGTAGCAGAAGAAGAATTGCCTAAACTGTTAAACCAGGCAGAAGCATTATTGTTTCCAAGTCTGTGGGAAGGCTTTGGCTTCCCAGTGTTAGAAGCTATGGCCTGTGGCACACCGGTGATAACATCTAATGTGTCATCTCTACCAGAAGTGGCAGGGGATGCGGCTTTGTTAGTCAACCCCACAGATGTGAAGGAAATAGCCTCGGCAATGAATCTGTTAGTGGAAGATGATACGGTTAAACAACAACTAAGGGAATTGGGATTAAAGAGAGTAATGGCTTTCAGCTGGGAAAAGACTGCACAACAGACAAAAGAGGTATTACAAGAGTATTTGTAGGCGTAGGGGTTAGCGATAAACCCCTTACTGTCTACCCCTTATGTCTATTTAGTCTCCATGTTCAAAAAATTCTCTAAAGCCACTACCATCTTAGGAGGCCATTTTCTCACTTCTTTTACCCACTGGATGTCTTTATAACGACTGTCAACCCCCACAGTGGCTACCCAATTACTTTCTGCCTCCCCCTGTTTTCCTTCCTCCCACAACAAGGCAGTCAAAGCCGCACGCACGTCTGGAAACATGGGATACTTACGCAAAATACTACGCATTTTCCTTTCCGCCTCCTCCCTTCTCCCTAACTGGTATAGGGTAAGAGATTCATTGGCACTGGCAAAGGCCAAATTCGGTGCTATCTCTGTAGCTTTTTGATAGTATTTTAAAGCCTCCTCCCATCTGCCCAAGCCGGCGTTGGCATTGCCTAGATTGTTATAGGCCATGGCATCAGTAGGGGATAATTGCAATACTCGTTGGTAGTCAGCAATGGCTTCCTCGTATTTACCAAGGGCTTCGTAGGCAACACCCCGGTTGAGATAAGGAGTAGGGGCATCTGGTGCCAGTTGGATTGCCTTGTTATAATCCTCAATGGCAGCTTCTATTTTGTTTTGACTTACTCTAGTATTGCCCCTATTGCTCCAAACGGCGGGATTTGAGGGAAAACGCGCAATTAGGTCGGTCCACAACCTCTCTGCCTCAACAAAGTTCCCCTTTTCTGCCGCTTCTAATGCCATTTGAGCTATTTTCTCTCCTTCTTGCAGTTGTGCTTCTGTAGGAAATTTTGTTTCCTCAGCCGTTACTGGTTTAACAAACAAGCAAAAGCCTAATAAAAACGCCAATATCACTCTCCACATACTGTCTCCAATAATTACCTAAACTAGGGGGATAATTGTCTATCTATCATAGCCACATCTGTTAGCCCCTTGCCATCCCGGCAGATGTCCCACCGCTCATGTTATATTCAAACTTGTCTGTTGTCTTTACCGGTTTTAACCATGTCTCCCACACAAAACCATAATAATACCCTTCAGGCCCTTTCAGAACTGATAGAGGTGGTAGCAAAACTGCGGCATCCGGAAAAAGGTTGCCCATGGGATTTAGCCCAAACCCAAACCTCCCTAATTCCCTATATCCTAGAAGAAGCCTATGAAACTGTCCATGCTATCCAGTCTGGCAACCAACGGGAGATTGCTGAGGAGTTAGGAGATTTGTTGTTACAGGTAGTGTTACAGGCACAAATCGCCCAGGAGAATGGCCATTTTACTCTGGAAGATGTAGCTAGAGGCATCACCGAAAAACTAATCCGTCGTCACCCCCATGTCTTTGGGGATGTAAAGGTGGCAGATGCCCAACAGGTGCGTCACAATTGGGAGAAAATCAAGCAAGAAGAAGAGGGGGAAAATTCCTCTCTCACTGCTAAGCTGAAAAAATACGTCTCCAGTCTCCCTCCCCTGATGGCAAGTTTTAAAATTTCCCAGAAAGCCGCACAGGTTGGATTTGAATGGGAGAATATAGAGGGGGTTTGGCAGAAGTTTTACGAGGAATTAGAAGAATTTAAGCAGGCTTGTGCTTCCGGCGACAAAACCCATGCTACGGCGGAATTGGGGGATTTGCTTTTTGTCATCGTCAATTTGGCCAGGTGGTATGGTATAGATCCAACCGTAGCACTCCAGGAGACTAATCAACGCTTCCTCCAACGTTTCTATTTGGTGGAGAAAATGAGTAACCGCCCCCTTCCAGATTATAGTTTGGCAGAATTAGAACAACTCTGGCAACAGGCCAAAAAAATCTTACAGTCTCAGCAGGGATAACAGTCATGACAGTCACAAAGGGAATCCGCGTATTGATTCTTGACATTGATGGTACTATCGCCGGTAGGTCCAATCAAGTCTCCCAGGCGGTTAGGCAAGCCATCAAACAGGCCCAAGCCAAAGGCATTATGGTAGGATTAGCTACTGGTAGGATGTTTTGTTCAGCTAAAGCCTTTCATGAGGCCATAGGGGCGGATTTACCCATTATTGCCTATAATGGGGCCTGGGTGCAACGGGTAGATACCGGGGAAATGTTATTACATCAACCAGTGCACAAAAATATTGCCCAGGAGTTGGTACAATATTTCCGGCAACAACAACAAGAAAATGAGTTGGATATACATCTCTATTATGATGACCAATTGTATGTAGAAAATTTTAACGAGAAAACCGATTTTTATGTCCAACGTTCCGGAATCGATTATAATCTGGTGGAAAGGCTAGAAGACTTGCTGGATAATCATCCCACCAAGATTTTAGCTCAAAGTCCCGATTCCGATTTAATTACTTATCTCCTCGAGGATTTGCAGAGGAGATATCCCCCCGAGAAAGTCTTCCTCACCCAGTCTAATCCCGTATATTTAGAAGCTACCAGGGCTAATGTTAACAAGGGTAGTGCCGTTAAATACTTAGTAGAAAAAATCTTAGACTTGAAACCAGAAAACGTCATGGCTATTGGGGACAATCTTAACGATTATACCATGTTAAAATATGCCGGGTTTAGTGTGGCAATGGGAGACGCGCCAGCAGAGGTAAAAGCCATTGCCTCGGCAGTCACCGACGATGTAGAAAATGATGGTGTCGCCAAAGCCATTCAGGAATATTTGCTATAGACTGACTACTAGTTTGACTTAAGTTACTGACTAAAAGTAATTCCCTTTTCCTCCAACAAATTTACAAAAAACTCCTCCAGAGAATCACGACTTTTATTCATACTTATTAACTCCGCCGATACTTGAGACAGATAGGCCAAAAATTCTTCCGGTTTCCCCTTTAATTCCCCCATCACCAGGTTATTTTCTTGTTTTAGATTATTCAACCAGCCACTCCAATCGGTGGGGGAATTGTCTCTATTTACCCTCACTACCACATGATAACTCTCTTTTGTCCCCAAAATTTCATCCAATGAGCCTACCGCCAATAACTCACCCCTTGCCAGGATAGCAATTCTGTCGCATATCTTCTCCACATCAGACAGAATATGGGTGTTAAAAAATATAGTCTTGCCTGTTCCCTCAAAGACAGTATAATTTGCCTAACCTGGTAACGACCTAGAGGATCTAAACCAGACATTGGTTCATCAAAAAAGACAACCTCGGGATTATTGATTAAAGCCTGTGCCATTCCCACCCTTTGTAACATTCCCTTGGAATACTGTCGCAGTTGTTTCTTTTTCGCTGTCTCTTTAGATAAACCCACTAAGTCTAATAACTGGGGTATCCTCTTTTTTTGTTCAGATTTAGGTATTTGAAATAAGTCTGCTACAAAAGAGAGAAACTCCCAAGCCGTCAGAAAATCATAATAATATGCATTTTCTGGCAAGTAGCCCAGCTTTTGTTTTACGGTGATATCGCCAGGGGGTTTTCCCAACAAAAATGCCCTGCCAGAAGTGGGTTTAGTGATACCTAAAAGGAGCTTTAAAAGAGTAGTTTTTCCTGCGCCATTATGTCCTAATAAGCCAAAAGTCTCCCCCTTATATACCCTCAAGGTACAATTTTTCAGGGATACAACTTTTTTATTCAACCAAAATCCAGTCAGATATGTTTTACTCAAATTATAAGTCTCCACGACTGTTTCTCTCTCCATAGTGCCATTATTATTGTCTATATTGGTAGCCACCATGATTTCTATCTACCATTAATATTTCCCCAATACCAATATAGAATTAATCAGGAAAATTCTTCAATTATTTACTACCTAAAAGGAAAAGGGTAAGTAGAGTGGCACTATTCCAAAGACTGTGTACCATAATAGAAGCCAATAGACTACGAGAGCGAGTATAAACTATCCCCAGGATTAACCCCAAACTAGCCAGGGGTATAGCCTCCGCCAGACTACCATGGGCGATAGCAAAAATAAAGGCGGAAAAGAGGATAGAATCTCCCACAGAATAATAACGGGTGAGGGAAGGAAGGAGGAAACCGCGAAACATTATTTCTTCAAAAATGGGCGCAGCTATAGATGCTGTTACAAAGAATACAGCCAGTGCAAATTTATCTTGTGCTTCTAATGCTAAAAATAAAAGGGGATTACTACCACCTCTGCCTTGCCACAATTGCTGGTTAAGTAAAGAGACAAAAAACACAAGGGGAATAGCTGTCACATAACCGCCAATACCCCACCAAAACCAGTTTTTGCCAGTGAAATTAAACCAGTCTTTCGGCAGAGGAAAAAAGGGTTTTAAAGATAAATACAATATTGCTAATCCTCCTCCTGCCATCAGAAGATAGCCGAAAAACACGTATAAAGCCTTCCCCCTAATGTCAAAATCCGCTGGATTTATCCTCAATCCCCCCAATATAATCGGTAATACCACCTGGGAAAAGAAAAAGAAACCCCCTACTATGACTTGTAGGATAACCTCCCAATCCCAGGGAGTTTCCCAGGGTTTATCACTGTTAATTGCCAGGGTTGAGTTTTCTTTTTTCAGCAGGGATTCAATCAACAAAAAGATAATTAAACCAAAACCTATTAAGCCCCCAAATATAGCAATACTACTTATAATCCCCAATTTTATTAATGCCTTTTCTGCCGAGGATTGAACTTCATTTTGCACCCCGACAAGTTTATCTTTGTCGTTAGTTAACTGGTAGAGTCTAGCCAGGGTTACATTCTCAAACCAGCCGTCCAATTTTTGGGATATTATTTCAGCTACTTCTTCAGATTGACCCTCTTTTATGCCCTTATTCTCTAGCCAGATACTTCCGATTATACCCCTTATTCTTTCATCAGAAATCGAGGAGAGATATTTGTCTGCATTTTGGATGTCATTCTGATAAGCGTAGAGGATGGCAAGACAAATATTGAGCCTTTCTAATAACAAGTTGTCCTGTTGAATAGACTGTTTTAATTGTTGTCGAGGCCTGGTGGCATCTAACTGAGAAATTGTCTGATTTTTTTTCTGAATATTATCCTTAATGACTTCCAGGACTTGTTCATACTGTTGTGCGATGGTTTTATAGGGAGTATTGCCAATAAGAGTTTCCAGCAATTCAGCATTTTTCTCTCCTTTTGGCTGCCACTGAGAGGCATTGAGAATTAGGTTGCTTTGATACAACTCCAGCTGGTATTGGATTTGAATTTCCCCCAGACTCTGAAAAAGAGTCAAAAATACACTAACAGCGGAAACAACCGTAAGAATAATTAACAAAAGACGTTTCCCAGTCATACTGTCCCCTTTTTTAGTTTAAACTAATAAAAAATCATAGGGACTCGGAAAATCAAGCCCCTAAGAAACTCAAAAAAAGTGGATTGCTAATTTTTGATGGTTAATGGTTGATAGTCTCCTCCTATTATAGTCTACCTCTGCATCTTTCACAACTACACAGTATCTCCCTTCACCACCCCAGAGGATAAATTGGTGTTTCAGTTAAACAATAAACAAAATCGCAAAAAAAAAGACTCGTTTAGAGTCCGGAGGAAGAAATAAAGTTATTTAAAATGGGGGAAAATCAGGAGGGGGTATTTACCAGTTTACATTCGCCGGAGGGGCACAAGTCCACTAATTCCACAGGGGTGGGTTGGATTTTCCAGATTCTCTCGGCATATTCCCTTACACTACGATCACTGGAAAACTTACCAATGCGTGCAGTGTTGAGAATAGACATTTTGGTCCATTGTACCCTATCTTTGTAGGCAACAGCAACATGTTCATGACAGTCTATATAGGGTTGATAATCAGCAAGGACAAAGAAGGGATCATGGTAGAGTAGATTATCAGCCAAATCCCGGAAAAGACTACTGTCTAAATGGGAGAAGAAACCAGTGGCAATTTGGTCAATGGCTACCTTGAGGGCCTGATTGCTGATATAATACTTCTTGGGGTAAGGGGTGCGACGACTAAGTTGTTTAACTTCCTCTACAGTCAAACCAAAAGAGAAGAAGTTTTCCTCGCCAACAGAGTCTCGGATTTCGATGTTGGCCCCATCCAAAGTCCCCACCGTAATGGCACCATTCATGGCAAACTTCATATTACTGGTACCAGAAGCCTCCTTACCGGCCAGGGAGATTTGTTCAGATATGTCTGCGGCTGGTATAATCTTCTGAGCCACAGTCACATTGTAGTCTGGGACAAATACTACCTTGAGACGGTCTTTAACATCTGGGTCATTATTAATTACATCCGCAACACAGTTAATTAACTTGATAATCAGTTTTGCCATCCAATAGCCGGGGGCCGCCTTACCCCCGAAAATGAAAGTATAGGGGGGGATATCCAAATCAGGATTGCGTTTGAGACGGTTATATAGGGTGATGATATGTAAAACCTTAAGGTGTTGGCGTTTGTATTCGTGAATCCGTTTGACCATTACATCGAAGATAGAATCGGGATTGACTACTACGCCAACCTTTTGTTGGATGTAACGCGCCAGATTTTTCTTATTCTCCCGTTTCACCTCCCGCCATTTTTCCTGGAAGCTGGAATCTGTAGCGTATTTTTCCAAACCCCTTAATAAATCCAGGTTTTGTAGCCACTCGTCACTGCCAAGGGATTCAGTAATCAACCGGGCAAAAGAGGGGTTAATCAAGGCTATCCAACGACGGGGAGTCACGCCATTGGTGATATTGGTGAATTTTTCAGGGGAGAATTGATACCAGTCTTTCAAAACAGTTTCTCTTAGTAATTGGGAGTGGATGGCAGAAACCCCGTTGATGGCAAAACTACAACTGGAGGCTAGGGAAGCCATCCGTAAGGCCTTTCTTTCTCCCTCCTCGATGAGAGACAGATTCCTAATTTTCTCTAGGTTACCCAAAAACCTAACGGCAACCTGGTCTAAATGACGACGATTGATTTCATAGATGATTTCCAGGTGACGAGGTAACAGACTGCCAAACAACTCTAAATCCCATTTTTCTAGGGCTTCTGGCATAAGTGTGTGATTAGTATAGGCAAAGGTGTTGGTGGTAATATGCCAGGCAGTATCCCAATCCAAAAGATGCTCATCCAACAACAAACGCATCAACTCTGCCGGAGCTATGGCTGGATGGGTGTCATTTAGTTGTACTACAAACTTCTCATGGAAGGTTTCAATTTTTTCCCCCCTAGCCAGATGCATTTTGAGCATATCCTGGAGGGAACAGGATACAAAGAAGTATTGCTGTTGTAATCTAAGTTGTTTACCTTGAAGGGGCTCATCATTGGGATACAACACCTTGCTTATATTTTCACAGATAGTCTTCTCGTGGACTGCCCCATAATAGTCTCCCACATTGAAAGCTTGAAAGTCGAAGGATTCAGGGGCTTCGGCTTTCCACAGGCGGAGGGTGTTGGCATTATTGACACGATAGCCTAAAATGGGGGTGTCATAGGCCACTCCCTTGACTACCAGGTGGGGGTGCCAATTACTACAAAAACGGCCGGCAGAATCGGTATAATGCTCCACGTAACCGCCAAATTTGACTTCATAGACTACCTCTGAGCGACGCATTTCCCAGGGGTTACCGTATTTTAACCACAAATCTGTTATTTCCACCTGCCAACCGTCTCGGATTTCTTGGTCAAAAATGCCATACTCGTAGCGGATGCCATAGCCAATGGCGGGGATTTGGTGGGTGGCCATAGACTCCAGATAGC